>JAGBSQ010000232.1 GCA_017631775.1 Clostridia bacterium
AGCCAAGCGGATTGCCGACATAACGTATGCCGCCGCGTGCGCCTTGGGGAACAAATATTTGATCTTTTTACAAGATGCAATATACCACTCGGGAACGTCATGCGCACGCATATCGGCTTCCCACTCGGGGGTCAGTCCCTTACCCTTACGAACCGCCTCCATAATTTTGAACGCAGTGGCGTTTTCAAGTCCGTAACGGATCATATCAAGCATAATACCGTCACGCGTACCGATAACGCGGGAAATATCACAAATTCCTTCTTTGATGAGGTCTTGCGCGTTGCCAAGCCACACGTTTGTACCGTGTGTCAAGCCCGAAATCTGCAAAAGGTCGGCAAAGTTGCGCGGTTTTGCATCAATGAGAACCTGCTGAATGAAGGGGGTTCCCAATTCGGGAAGTCCGTAGGTACCAATGGTACAGCCTTCAATATCCTCGGGGGAAATGCCAAGAGGTCTTGTAGATTCAAAGAGCTCATAAGCCGAACGGTCGTTCATGGGAACGTCGAGAACGGACGTATCGGTAAAGCGTTCGAGGTACTTATACTTGGTAGGAATATCGTGTCCAAGCTCGTCAAGCTTGAGAATGGTATCGTGCAAGTAAGAGAATGCAAAGTGAGTTGTGATGATATCCGAGTTGGGGTCATCTGCCGGGTGCTGAACAGGTGTAAAATCGTAAACGTCGTATTGCGAAGGAACTACGATAATGCCACCGGGATGCTGACCTGTGGTGCGCTTTACGCCCACACAGTTTTGCACAAGACGGTTCATTTCTGCTCTCGGGAGACTAATGCCCTTCTCCTCTACAAACTTTGCTACATAGCCGTATGCGGTCTTATCGGCAAGGGTGCCGAGCGTTCCCGCACGGAACACGTGTCCTTCACCGAAGAGTTCCTCGGTGTATTTATGTACGCGGCCTTGTACGTCACCCGAGAAGTTGAGGTCAATATCGGGAGATTTATCGCCGTAAAAGCCAAGGAAGGTCTCAAACATAATGTCGTGACCGTCTGCCATATACTTGGTTCCGCACTTGGGACACATTTTGTCGGGCAGGTCAAATCCCGAACCGACAGAGCCATCGGTAAAGAACTCATTGTTTTGGCACTTGGGGCAATAATAGTGCGGTGGCAGAGGGTTAACCTCGGAAATACCTGCCATGGTAGCGGCAAAGGAGGAACCAACCGAGCCACGCGAACCAACAAGATAACCTTGTTCTTCGCTGTATTTTACAAGTCTTTGTGCAATGAGATACAGAACCGAAAAACCGTTTTTAACGATGGAGTCAAGCTCACGTGCAAGACGCCCCGAAACAAGTTCGGGGAGCGGGTCGCCATACATTCTCTTGGCTCTCTCCCAACACATATCTTGGAGTTCTTGCTCGGCACCTTCCATCTCGGGGGTGTAGTTGCCCTCGGGAATGGGGCGCACGGGTTCGATCATATCGGCAATGAGGTTGGTGTTGGTGACAACTACCTCATACGCCTTCTCTTCTCCAAGGTAGGAGAATTCCTCAAGCATTTCATCGGTTGTGCGCAAATAGATGCCAACGTCACGGTCAAAGTCCTTAAACTTCATACCTGCAAGGAGTATTTTGCGGTAGAGCTCGTCCTCTTCATTCAGGAAGTGCGCGTCACACGTAGCGCAAACGGGTTTGCCGTATTTTTCACCCAACTCCACAATGCTGCGGTTGAGGTTGCGCAGACCCTCATCATCGGCAACGGTTCCCTCGGCAATCAGGAAGCGGTTGTTGCAAATGGGTTGAATTTCGAGATAATCGTAGAAGTTAACGATCTCTTCTATCTCACTCTCGGGTCTGTTTTCGAGAATTGCACGGAAGAGCTCGCCTGCCTCGCAAGCGGAGCCGATGATAAGTCCCTCGCGGTGCTTTTCAAGCACGGTTTTGGGAATACGCGGGAAGCGGCGGTAATAATCGAGATAGCTCATGGAAATGAGCTTATAGAGATTCTTCAAGCCTGCCTTGTTCTTTACAAGAATGATTTGGTGGTAAGGCTTGAGCTTGAGAGGATCGGTCTTTTCTGCCATTTCCTGCTGCAGCATACGCCAATCGCGCAGGTCGGATTTTTCCATAATGTCAATCATACGGAAAAAGATGTGCGCAAGCATTTCGGCGTCATCGCAGGCGCGGTGATGGTTAAAGTCACCAAGATTATAGGCGTTTGCAATTGCATCGAGAGTGTGCTTGTTGAGGTCGGGATTGATGTATCTCGACAAAGCAAGCGTATCAAGATAGGGGTTTTCAAAAGGCAGCCCCGCTTCCTTGGCAAAGTGACGGATAAAGCCGATATCAAAGTTTGCATTGTGTGCAATGAGGAGCGGCTGTGTCTCTTTGGCAGGATCGTTTCCGATAAAATCGAAAAAGGCCTTGAGTGCCTCGGGATATTTGGGCGCGCCCTTTACCATTTCATCGGTAATGCCGGTGAGCTTGACGATATCTGCAGGAATGGGAACTTCGGGATCCACAAAGGTATTAAATCTGCCAAGGACCTCGCCGTTTTTGATCTTGACCGCGCCAATTTCGGTAATTTTGCAGTTTTGTACCGAAAGACCGGTGGTTTCAATATCGAAAACGACACATTCGGCGTGCAGATCGGGGTTATATTTGCCTGCAATGGCACCTGCGGTGTTGTTGACAAAGTAAGCCTCCATGCCATAGATGACCTTGAAATCGGTTCCCTTTGCGGCTTTTTCAACGGTAAGCATCGCATCCGGGAAGGCTTGTACGTTGCCGTGGTCGGTAATGGCGACGGCAGGCATGCCCCACTTGAGCGCCGTTTTAACGGCGGCATCGGGTGGGATCAGCGCATCCATTGTAGACATCATGGTGTGCAAATGGAGTTCTACGCGCTTCTTTTCTGCCGTATCCTTACGCTTGATTTTGGAGATTTTTGCAATGTCGGTATAATAGAAGGTAAAATCGGGGTCGGTTTTGCCTTTTCTTGTTACGTGCTTGGCATAGCCGCGCATGGCAACGGCATCGCCGTTGTGGAGCATATCGCAAAGCTCGGTAGCCTCGTCGATATCCAAGGAATAAGAACGGTGCTCGATAGAAGCATTGCCGTCAAAAATGGCAAAACTAACGTCAAAACGGTCGCCTCCGCGGCTTTCTTCGCGCACAACGTCAAAGACCTCACCAATAATGATCAGGTTTTTTTGCGGCTTATCGATAGAACCGATTGGCATAGGACGAATTTCAAAAGGCTCGCCGTATACGTATTCGGGCTCGCTGATGTCAAAAACAGAGGTGCCGATGCGGCAGGTTCCCTCTCCGTATTCGGGAATTGGAACCTCACCGTAAATAGATGCGGCGCGGGGGAGCATTTCTTGCTCTTCCTCTGCCTCTGGTGCAATCGCTTCGGGTCCGCGTTGTGCCTCTTGGCGATACTGCACCTCGGCGCGTGCGGCGTCACGGCTCATTTCTTGAATACGACTTTGCAGGGGTGCTACAAAATCATTGGGATCAAAGCCTTTTAAGGTTTGCAGTTTGACCTTTAAGGAAACGCCATAGGTATCGAACACAAGCTTCTCCATCAATTTGGGCGTTTCTGCACTCTCAATGAGGTTGATGCCCGCATTGGTAAACGGAATTTCAATATTCAAAAGACCTTCCGTGAGGCGATACTCACAGTGGTCGAAAAAGCCTTTGGCAACAATACCGCGGCGATTGGTCTCCATTAGGAGATCGGGGATTTGCGAAACATCGAAAAGCTCTGCCCTATAAATCGGGCAAATGCGCACGCTGTTGAGGTCGTACGCCACGCGAATTTCTTCCTCGATGCGATAAAGCTCTTTGCGCGGAATAACGCGCGGAAACGGCGCCAAAACTTCGATCATACGCTGTTCTTTATCAACTCTGAGAGAAATGCCTTCAGCGTCTGCCGAGAGCAAAAGCTGGGCAGACGCGTTATCGGGGGTATATCTGTTAAAGATCTCAAGCAGATTTTTACTCATAGCGTTTACTTTCCTTTATTGCACGTACTTCGCGCAAAAGTCTTTCTACAATATCCCTCTCGGGAATTTTTTCTACAGTTTCACCGCGGCGGAACAATACTGCCTCGCCCTTGCCGCCTGCAATGCCGATATCAGCCTCGCGTGCTTCACCGGGGCCGTTGACGGCACAACCCATTAAAGCGACTTTAACGGGAACGCGGTCAAGTCCCTCTGCCACAGCAGCCGCCTCAAAGCGTTTGACAAGCGGAATGAGGTCGATCTCGGTGCGCGCACAGGTTGGGCAGCTGACAATATCCAAGCCGCTCTGCCCTTCTATCTCTAAGGCTTGCAAGATCTTGCGCGCCGCTCCGATCTCCTCAATGGGATTATCGGTCAAAGAAACACGGATCGTGTCACCGATGCCGTCGCAAAGGAGCGCGCCAATGCCTGCGGTACTTTTAAGAAGGCCGCGCTCGCCGCCGCCTGCCTCGGTAACGCCAAGATGTAAGGGATAGTCGCACTTATCCGCCAGCAGACGGTTTGCATCGATCATATCCTTAACGTTGGAAGCCTTGATGGAGATAACGGTATCGTAAAAGCCGAATTTTTCGAGCAAGGCAATGTGATACAAGGCACTTTCGCAAAGTGCTTCCGGCGTGGGAGAACCGTATTTTTTGAGAATGTGTTTTTCAAGCGAGCCTGCATTCACGCCCACGCGAATGGGAATGCGCTTTTCTCTGCAAGCATCGCAAACCGCCTTAATGCGATCTTCATCACCGATATTCCCGGGATTGATGCGGATCTTATCAAAGCCAAGCTCGGCACAACGAAGTGCTATGCGGTAGTCGAAATGAATATCGGCTACGATGGGCATTTTGATGCCGGCCTCTTTGAGCTTCCATACGGTGTATGCCGCCTCCTCGGTAGGGACCGCTAAGCGCACGATGTCACATCCTGCGCGCTCAAGAGCGCGCACTTGATAAAGGGTGCTTTCGGCATCCGTTGTAGGCGTGTTTGTCATGGATTGGATGGCAATGGGGGCTCTGGCACCTATGCGACAGTTCCCCACTGCAATGCTTCTTGTTTTTCGTCTGATATCGTTATATTTCATAGTGCGATAATATCCTTAATGGCAACCAGCACAGCCAGAGCAAGCATAAGCACAAGACCAACAAAGTTGATAATGCCTTCAAGCTCTCGCTTCATAGGCTTGCGGCGCACAACTTCGATCAAATAAATAAAAATGTGACCGCCATCGAGCGCGGGAATGGGCAACAAATTCATAACACCGAGGTTGATGGAAATGATGACCACCAAATTGAGCAGCGGAACAAAGCCGTAAGCTGCCGCCTGCCCTACTACCTTGGTAATGCCTACGGGACCCGAAACAGCCTCAACTCCAAATCTGCCCGAAAAGAGGCCGAAGAGCGAGTCATAAACCATTTTAACAGTGGAAACCGAACGGAACCAAGTGTGTTTGATTACGGTAAAGAAACCAAACTCCGCTTCGCGATAAATCAAAAAGTCCATGTTTCCGAGTACCGCACCCTCACTCATGTAGGAAGGCACGATAACATCTTTTAAAACAACCTTTTCACCGTTGCGAAGAACGGTAAAGGTCATGGGCTTGTAGCCTTGGTTTGCAATTTCATAGTTGAGTTCATCATACGTGTGAACACGGGTAGAATTGACCTTGATAACCTCGTCGTTGATTTGCAAGCCGCAGTTTTCACTCAAAGATCCTGTAAAAAGTGTGAGCTCCGCATCGCCAAGGGTTACGGGAATGTCAAACATTTCATATTCGGTTCCTTCGGCATTGAGGCGTTGCACGGTAACGGTAATGCTCTCGCCGTTTGCCTCTTTTACAAGGCGCTCAAACTCTGCATAGGAAAGGATGCGCTTGCCGTTAACAGCGTAAATGTGATCATTGGGTTCAAAGCCAAGCTGCGCCTCGGTTGCGGTATATTGAACGTGAAAACCTGCAACCACGTTGCTGCCCGCGGAGTTATGTCCGCCCACCAAAACGATGACGAGCATTAAAAGAATGCCGAGAATGATATTCATTGCAGGTCCTGCGATGGAAATGAGAATGCGCTTCCAAACGCTTTGGTTGCAGTATGCTTGTTTTGCAAGGTCGGGGGTGAGTTCCTGCCAATCGGTATTTACGTCTGTAACATTATCGCTCGTATCGTTTGAAATAGGAATCTCGCGGAACATGGTAGATGAGTCTTTTCCCTCTCCATTGTCGCCCTGCACGACCTCCATACCGTTCTCGCCAAGCATGTTGACAAAGCCGCCAATGGGAAAAGCGCGCAAAGCATAAACGGTGCCGTGCTTTTTGCCTTTCCATGAGAAAAGTTTGGGGCCCATGCCAATGGCAAACTCCAAAATTTTAACGCCGCACAAGCGTGCAACAATAAAATGTCCGAGCTCGTGAATGAAAATCAAAAGTCCAAAAATAAGAATTGCGAAAAGAATATACAACGGGTTCAATTAGGGTTCCTCCAAAAATTAGAGATTAACTTCTCTTTTCCAAAAATTCGTTTGCCAAGGAGCGCGCAGCGCCGTCAAAGGCAAAGATATCGTCTACCGACCAAATGCGACTTGCATCCGAAAGAGCCTCAAAGGTTTCAGTTACAACGTCAAAAATGCCGGTAAAGCTGAGTTTTTTATTCAAAAATGCCGCTACTGCAACCTCATTTGCCGCATTGAGCACCGCAGGATATGCGCCGCCGCGCTTGATGGCTTCTTTTGCGAGAGTCAACAGCGAAAAGGTATCGGTATCGGGTTTTGCAAAAGTCATGGATCCAAGCTTGGTAAAATCCAAGGGCTCAATAACGGCTTCGGTGCGCGTGGGATGTGTCAGCGCATACTGCACACAGTGGCGCATATCCGGCACTGACATTTGCGCAATGATACTGTTATCAAT
>JAGBSQ010000233.1 GCA_017631775.1 Clostridia bacterium
GGCTACACCGTTACCGCAATCGGAGAGGGAGCATTTGAAAGTTGCGAAACCTTAACAAGCATAACGATTTTGGGAGACGCGGTCACTTGCATCGGCCAAGATGCATTTGCCCATTGCCAAGGACTTACAGAGTTCACCATTCCCGCATCGGTTACCGAAATAGGCGAGCATGCATTTTTTAACTGTTCGGGATTGACCGAAATGATCATTCCCCAAACCGTTACCAACATCGGTTACGCTGCATTCTATTTTTGCAGTAATTTAGAAAGCATTACCGTTCCGTTTGTCGGTTCTACATATAACGGAGAACCGGTTACAAGATTTGATTCAATTTTTGAAAATTATACTCCGTCCAGCCTCAAGACTGTCACGATTACCGGCGGAACCGAGCTCGCAAATTATGCTTTTTACGGTTGCGCTTTCATCGAAAACATTACGTTGCCCCAAACCTTGCTTTCCATTGGAGAGGAAGCATTTAGAGGGTGCAGCAATTTGAAGAGTATTGTCATTCCCGATTCTGTTACTACCATTGGCAAAAAAGCGTTTTATGAGTGCAAATCGTTGGAGAATGTGACAATTGGCAATTCGGTAACGTTGATCGATGAATATACTTTTTACAATTGCACGTCGTTGACCGATGCAACAATAGGAGATTCGGTAATTACAATAGACGAGCGCGCGTTTTCAGATTGCGACAGTCTGACAAACTTAAAAATTGGTGCATCCGTAAAAACGATCGGCATTGGTGCCTTTCGTTCGTGTTACGCCTTAAAGAGTGTAACCATTCCCGACTCTGTTATCACTATTGAGGATACCGCATTTGATAGCTGCAGCAAGCTTGAAAACGTTACGCTTGGCAATTCGGTTACCACCATTGGGGCAGCAGCGTTCAGATGGTGCCACAAATTGACAAGCATTACCATTCCCAATTCGGTTACCCACATTGAGAATGATGCTTTTATGTTTTGCGGTGCATTGACAAATGTAACTCTTGGCAACTCGGTAGAAAGCATTGGCTCTTCTGCTTTTCGCGACACATCGCTTACAAGTATATCGATCCCTGCTTCCATCAAGAGCATTGGAGATTATGCATTTGACGGTTGCTCCAAGTTGTCCGCTTTTATTGTGGATCCCGACAATACGGTCTTTCAAAGCCAACAAGGTGTTCTTTATTCCAAAGATGGTAGCACCTTAATTGCATATCCCCAAGCAAAAACCAACGAGCATTTTACCGTTCCGGACTTTGTTATCACCATTGGTGAAAATGCTTTTGCACGCAACACATATTTAATGCGCGTTACCATTTCCAATAGTGTTACAAAAATCGGGTCATACGCATTTAAACGTTGCCCGTATTTAGAAAAAGTTACACTCTCAAACACTTTGGTCAGCATTGATAGTGGTGCATTCAGCTATTGCTCCAGATTGGAGAGCATCACCATTCCGCCAAGCCTGCAAACCGTTGGCTATAGTGCATTTTATGATTGCACAAATCTCAAGGATGTTTACGTTACCGATTTGGTGAGCTGGTGCAAAATTTCCTTTGAAGACAGTACCGCCAACCCGATGTATTATGCGCAAAACTTTTATTTGGATGGGGAATTGCTGACCGAGCTGATCATTCCCGAGTAAATTACAGAAATCAAAAACTACACGTTTGAGAAGTGCAAATCCATTACAAGCGTTACGTTGCCGAGTGGTCTTACCCAAATTGGGGACATGGCCTTTAGTGGTTGCAGCGCATTGCGCAGCATTGTTATTCCCACAGGCGTAACAAAAATTGGAGAGTATGCATTTAGCAGATGCGAGTTGTTGACAGAGGTGGTCATCCCGCAAAATGTGACGTTTATCGGGCAGGGTGCTTTTTTCGAGTGTTCCAATCTGACAAACGTTATCTTTGAGGTTGCGGACGGCTGGTATTATTCCAACTTCAACACAATCGAGGGTGGAAAGCCCTTTTCTGTCTCCGACATCGCCGATCCTCAAAAAGCCGCTATGTATATAAAAGGTAAATACTACACCTATCATTGGATACGCGAACAATAAAAACAGCGAGCCGCATTGCGGCTCGCTTCTTTTTTTATTCTTTTGTAATCTTCTTATACAAATTCTCGGCATAAAGGCTAAAGCCTTGATCGTTGGGGTGTAAGATTTGATCGTGGAAGAAGGCAGGCAGGTGGGGAATAAGATTCCAACCGTCCACAACGGTGAAGTGGTCGTAATCCTTGGTGTATTCGCAAAAGAGCTTGTAAACGTCACTGATAGGACGCGCCATCGCGGTCTCGCGCTCGGAGTCACCGCGCCAAATGGGGGCAATCGCAATCACACGCGCATTGGGGAATTTCTCGTGCATCACCTCAAAAAATCCGCGGCAGTGTGCCTCAAATTTTTCCATCGTGCACATACTCCAGTCATTCGTGCCGTAAGCAATGGTAACAAAATCGACATCCTTCAGGTTGTCTCTTTTCGCCAATTCGGGCGAGAAGGTGTCACCGCCAATACCGCGGTTGTGTACGTCGGCATCAAGCAAATTTCCAAGACGGTTGACGTAAGAAAGGGAAGGGTAAATGGCATCGTAGCCGTGGGTAATGGAGTCGCCATAGGCAACCAACTTTTTGGAACGGATATGAGGCTTGATCGTCGCACCGTCGTCGAGCTCAAAAGAGGTTATAATAACACCCTTCGACCAAGGGAAGTAGACCTCCACAAGGCTCTGGCCCGAGGTGAGCTTCACTTCCATTTCTGCCTCGTTTTCCTTGTCGCTGCCACCGTGAGCAATCATCGCGCCGTTTTCATAAATGTCGAAATACGCGTACAGACGGCTCGAACCGTCGGTGAACTTTGCCGAGAATTTCAAACTCCCACTATCGGTATAAAAAGCAAGACGAACACCCGACGTCGAATCGGTCTTGTTTGCCTTTTCTATGTTGTTGTAATTGAGATAGTACTGCTTTTGCTCCGCGGTCATGCGAAAGAACTGCCCACCGCCCTCTACTTTTTCCAAGCGGTCAACACCGCGCGCAATACTGCAAAGTTGTTCAAATGATAATTTCATAGCATCCTCCATAAAGGGAACGAAAAATCGTTCTTGTTAAGGGTATTATATCACACTGCGCATGCGTTTGCAAGCCCTAATTTCACAATTTTTCCAACCGCTTGCCATATTCTGCCTTGCATACCAAAGAGTCCACACGTCAATACTTTTTTTGGAACAAAAAATGGGGATTGGTGGCAAGGATGTACTATAACAAAGTGGAA
>JAGBSQ010000234.1 GCA_017631775.1 Clostridia bacterium
GATAAAGTATCCAAATATATTGGTGCGCACGCCGATGACGGGCTTGTCAAACTCTCCAAAATGGGGGGCGAGACCTGGAAGAAGGCCAAATCCCGCGCATCTGCCGCGGCAAAAGACATTGCAAAAGACCTCATTCGTCTATATGCCGAACGTATGCGCAAACCGGGACACGCCTTCCCCTCTGATGACAGCTACCAAAAAGCATTTGAAGATGCCTTCGCCTTTGAGGAGACCGACAGCCAACTGACTGCCGCCGACGAGATTAAGGGAGATATGATGAAAGCCGTGCCGATGGACCGTCTGCTTTGCGGTGACGTTGGCTACGGAAAAACCGAGGTCGCTCTCCGCGCGGCTTACAAAGCGGTGTTTGGCGGCAAGCAGGTAGCACTTCTCGTTCCCACCACCCTTTTGGCTCTGCAACACTATCAAACCATTGTCAGCCGTATGCGCGCGTTTGCCGTAAACGTGGAGATGGTATCGCGTTTTCGCACCCCTAAGCAGCAAGCAAAGGCGCTCGCTCGCCTTGCTCGCGGTGACGTTGTTATTATTGTGGGAACACACCGTCTCTTATCAAAGGACGTAAAATTCCATGATTTGGGACTTGTAATTATTGACGAAGAACAACGCTTTGGCGTGGTTCAAAAAGAAAAACTCAAGCAACTCGCATCGGGTGTGGATTGCCTATCTCTCTCGGCTACCCCCATTCCCCGTACGCTCAACATGGCGATGGGTGGCATTCGCGACATTTCCATTCTTGACGATGCCCCGAGTGACCGTCTCCCCGTGCAGACATACGTTCTTGAAAAAGATGACCTCATTGTTGAGGAAGCCATCAGGCGCGAGCTCCGCCGTGGCGGTCAGGTATTTTATTTATTCAACAACGTTGAAAACATCAACGTGGCGGCGGCAAAGCTTTGTTCTGCCATTCCCGAAGCGCGCATTACCGTAGCACACGGACAGATGGACAAAGAAGAGCTTGAGCGTATTTGGGAGCAAATGCTTGCCGGTGAAATTGATATTTTGGTTTGCACAACCATTATTGAAACCGGCGTTGACATTCCCAATGCAAACACCTTGATTGTGGAAAACGCGCACCGTCTCGGACTTTCGCAGCTCCATCAGATACGCGGACGCATCGGCCGCTCGGCTCGCCGTGCCTACGCCTATTTCACCTACCCTGCTTACAAATCCATTCCCGAAATTGCGCAAAAACGCCTTGAGGCCATTCGCGAATACGCCGAATTCGGTGCAGGATTTAAGATTGCCTTGCGCGATATGGAAATTCGCGGAGCGGGCAACCTTTTGGGCTCTCAACAGCACGGACACCTTGATGCCATTGGCTATGACCTTTATATCAAGCTGCTCAACCGCGCGGTTCTTGAAGAAAAGGGCGAAGCACCTGCCGAAGAGGTGGATTGCACCGTCTCGCTGCAATTTGATGCTTACCTGCCCGAGCGTTACGTTCCCTTTCCGGCACAACGCATTTCTCTTTACAAGCGAATTGCCTTGATTGCAAGCGAAGAGGATATTTCGGATATGACCGATGAACTCCTCGACCGTTTTGGCGAGCCTCCCGTTCCCGTGCAAAATCTTTTGCGCATCGCTCTCATTCACACCTTGGCTTCTCGCTGTGGCGTGACCTCTGTTCGCGAGGATACGGCAGGCATTCACATAACGCCTCAAAAGTTGGATTTTGATGCTTGGTCTGAGCTTTCTGCGCTCTATCCCGGACGTTTGCGCGTCATTTTGAGCGGTGAGCCTCATATTCTTTTGCGATTGCAAAAAGAAGATGCACCGCTCCCATTCATTCACAAATTGTTTGAAAAATATATTGAAATCAGTCACAAAAACGCATAACGTCTATCATATTTATCTTGTATAATGATAGAAAAGTTGCTTTAAGGAAAGGATCTCTCCCTTATGAAAAAACTGTTTTTGCGCATTGCGACAATGCTTCTCGTTGTCACAATGCTCGTCGCTCCCCTCTCCTCCTGTGCAGGGGGCAAAAAAATGCTGACCCTGACGGCAGATGGCAAAACCTACTCCATCTCGGTCAATCTTTATGAATTGATGCTTTCTGCAATGAAGGGCACACTTGCCGCCTACGGCTACACGCTTGAAGGCTTGAAGCCCTCGCAAAGCGCGTATTGGGATATTATGGACACCTATGACGGCCAGACTATGGAGACCTCTGACTCCTACTACCGCAAGGCAGTATTGGAGAACTGCAAGAGCTATCTTGTTGCCCTTTATCTGTTTGACAAATACGAGTTGAAATTGAGCGCGAGTGCTGAAAAAGAGATTGAGGACAACATGGAAGAGCTGATCAAAACCGACGGTGAAGGCTCTAAAACCAAGCTCAACTCGGTGCTTGCCAATTATGGCGTTAACTACAAAATGCTCAAAGAATACTACGTTATGAAGGCAAAGTTCTCGGCCGTTCAAGATCATATTTATTCCACCATGGGTCCCAACGTAAAAGGCGATTATTTGAATGAAAATTACGTTCACTTTTATCAAATCTTTCTTGCAAACTACACCTACGTTTACGAAACCGACAAAAACGGTGACGTGATTTACTACAACACCGCCACCAATCAAATTCTTTACAAAAAAACCGATTACACCTACACAACAGCCTCCGGCAAGGTAGAGACCGACTCCCGTGGCAACGTGATTTATTACACCGACATTACCCACTCGCACATCTCCTACGACACCGTAAACGGTCAACCCTCCTATAAGATCACGGCAGACGGTGAGACCTATGAAACAAAGCCGATGACCGAGGACGAATTGGAAAAGCTGGCAGAACGCGCAAACGATCTTTTGCAAAGCTTGCAGGGTGCGTCGAAGGATGCCTTTGTTGCAAAAATGAACGCCGAAAGCGACGATACGCAAGCCGCTCTTTATACCGACGGTTACTATTTGCAAAAGGGTGTTGATTTTTCGGCTTCGGGCGAGGACTTTATGTACCTTGACACCATTGTAGAACAGCTTTCGGGCAATGAGGTTGAAAACGGTGACGTTATTATGATCCCCTCCCCCTCCGGATATCACATTTTGATGAAGTGCGCCCCCACCGAAAAGGCTTATGAATTGGAAGCAAACGAGGTTTGGTTCACCAATTTTGCCTCCGGTTTTACCGCTCAAATTTTTGAGGAGCGCGCCGAGCCTTATCTCGCACAGATCAAGCTCAACGAAAAGGTGTATTCCCTTGCCCCCACAATGAAAGAAGTCAACGTTAACTACTTCTATTATTGATATAATTTTACACATTCACAAAAACGCATTTTTGTATTGACAAAGATGCGTTTTTGTGCTACAATGACAATGTATCCCCCCAAAAATATCATTTTAAAGGAGACATTACTATGAAAAAAATGACAAAACTGATTGCTCTGGCACTCGTACTCGCCCTCTCTGTTGTTATGTTGGCTTCTTGCCTCCCTCCCAACATGGATCCCGAAAAGGCAATCGACTCTTTGAAAGAAAACGATTTTAAGGCCGCCGAAGATGATACCCTTTTGCCTTTGGTTTTTGCAGGTCTTGGCATCAAAGACGTTGACGTTGTTGTTACCGGCACCGCCATTATTGACAACAAGCTTGAGCACGTAACCATCATCTACTTTGAGGATGCAGAAGCCGCTAAAGAAGCTTGGGAAGATGTAAAGGAATATGCCGAAAAGGAAGACAAAGAAGAAGAGGATACCGACTGGACCATTGCCAAGTTTGGCAAAATGATTTGGTACGGAACCGAGGCCGCTATTAAAGCTACTTACTAATAAATAATGATAAAAGACCCGCAGATTTCTGCGGGTCTTTTCTTTTTGTTTTATTGGATTATTCTTCGTCATTCCATGTGCTGATGGGCGCTACGTCGTAAAGCTTTGCATCAAAGTCTTCACCCTCACCGATTACCTTTGCGGCAACAGAGAGGCGCAGACGATCTTTAACCTCGGCACGAATGTACAAACGGGTCAATTCGCTCTCCTCTACCTTTTCGGCCGCAAACTTTGCTTTGCCAAAGCCGCCGATCTGACACTTGAGAACCTTATCCTCTGCGGTCAGCTTTGCAACCTTGCCACCGTTCAAAACCTCAACCTCAGCAGGGGTGTAAACGGTCCAAAGAATTTCACCGGGAGCGGTGAGCACGAGTTCATCTTGAATAACAACGGTTTGACGGTTGTCGGTCAGCATTACGCCGCGCTTGCCGCGAAGAATGCTTTGGTTGGTGCCACTCATATCTACAACGGCGTAGATGCGATCCTCGCGACCTTTCATTTCAACGATCTTTGCGTTGGCATAGTCCTCTTGATCGGGTGCATGCTTTTGAACGGGGTTGACAACGATAGTGTTTTGTCTTGCGGCAACACCGGGAACACTTTCGATGCCGTTTGCAGCTGCAAAGAAACGTACACCTGCCATATCCATAATAACGCTACCTGCATCAAGGTTTGCATTGGTTCCGTTGTTAGAGCCGTGCAGACCTACGAAGGTATCTTCCTTCTTCCAGCCCGAGCGCATGATAGCCAAACCTGCCTTGCGGTAAACCACATCCTTGGGAAGAGTGGGAACGAAAGCATCGTCAACGGGAGTGTAGAAAAGAATATCGAAAGGACTTACGCGCTTTTCGCCTGCAAGCAATTGTTGACGGCGAACGTATGCATATGCGGTATTGTTGTATTGCTCGCTAAACCAGAACATCATAGAGGTGTCGGTAGGACGTGCGGCACTGTCATTGAAGTTCCACATACCGTTTGCGGTTTCGGTAGCGATTGCATAATATCCGGTAGCGGCAAAGCCGGGAGCGGATGCCAAGCCGTAGTCGTTGCCGCAAGCCTTTTGGAGCATTGCAATAACGAGAGCCAAAGAGCGTGTGCTCTTTTCCCAAGCGGTAACGCCTTCGCTATAGCCACCGTCGGGAGCATATGCTGCAAAGCAAGGCTCAACGTTGCGCAAAATGCGATTGATCAGTTTGAGAGCGGTTTCAGGATAAATATCTGCCAGGGCAAGAGCCATTGCAAGCATGCCTGCGTTTGCGATAGAAGCAGCCTTGCCGCCCTCAATCCACATACGTCTCTTACCGTCGTAGCACTCAAGGCCGATTCTCATGCCGTTGCGCAGCATTGCGCGCTCGATGATCGCCTTTCTGCTCTCGCTCCAAACGTGGTGACACCAGTCGTAGCAAATTGCAACCGCCAAAGAAACGGTGCCAACGGAAGACATCAGATGGTAATCCCAGTTACTGAAGCTTGCAAGAGCTTCGCACTCAACAGCCGCACGTTCGCAATATTTCTTATCACCCGTTACACGGTAAAGGGTGGAGAAAGCAATGATCTTTTCGGCAGAGGCAACGAGATCCTCGGTCAGCATTTTTGCACTGCGAGGCATTGCGGCAACAATGGGTTCTGCCTTAAATGCTGCAGAAGAGGTTCCGTATTCTGCCTTAAGCGCCTTGATGTATTCTGCCAAAGCAGGATCCTCTTTTGCGCGACGGCGGAGCTGCATCAATTCGTCGTGCGAGAGCAACAGACGGCCGCGAGATGCGCTGAAGCGACGGCGCAAGTCTCCCAAAACACGGTCAGCCTCGGGGCGGCAGAAGGTAGTAGCGGCAACAAGCTGCCAAATAATGGCGCTGTCACGTCCGCTTTGGAAGATGTTTTTGCGGTTGGAAAGGATAACAAGACCCATGCCGTCCACAAACATTTGTCTCCAACGGAAGAACTCGCGAACGTAGTCTGCCGGGAAGAAAAGGGTTCCTTGACGCTCACGCGGGAAGAAGCCGAGAGCTTCCTCAACACCGTCAACCGTTACACGGTTGGAGTTTGCGGAGAACGCGTACTTTTTGCGGCGGTAGGTAAAGTTCAGGGTAAGTGCGCGGTTATCTACTACGCAAGAAAATGCGATGCCTGCGGCAACGGGTGCCATGGGCAGCCAAAGAACTCCGTCCTCCTCAAAGGGCTTTGCTTCGCTCTCATCGATGGAGTTGGGAATGCGCTTGCGGTCGATGATGGAGTAGTTACCCGTTTTGGAGAATACAGCCGCGCCCTTGAGCTCGGGGATCTTAGCGTATACGGGAGCGATATCGCTCTCGTAAACATAGAAGCTATCAAAATAGAGCACCGGTGCGCGACCGTCGGTGGGAAGATTTGCAGGATTTTCGAATACGATGCTACCGATATTGTTCCAGCCCTCGCAGTTTGCAACGCCGTGCATAAAGGGCAACTCAATGCGATAGTCGTTCCAACCGTCTTTTGCAATTTGAACGGTCGTGGTGTATCCACCGGTATTTTTGCCCGTGGGATCGTTGTTAAACAACAGGCGGAAGGATGCGCCTGCCGCACCTACGGAGCATACGGAAAAGGTCAGGTAACGTACACCGGAAAGATCGGAGCCACCCATGGGGATGACAACGCGATCGAGCTCGCGAGGACGCCAAGCGGCACTCATGTGCGCGCTCTTTTTGTGACCGAGGTCAGGCTTCATGCCTGTGCTCTCGATCAGATCGTATTGGTTCATATCCACCAGGATTTGCGCGGGGCTCTCCTGCCAGGTTTCGATCATACTTCTCAAATTCTTTTTCATCTGTCGTTCCTCTTTTATATGTATTTTTCTCTTATTTCACGATTTGGGCAAAGCGAAGGAAGGCTTCTCTTCCCTCTTTTGTACACTTATAAACGCCTGCATCCTCAAGCACCTCTTCAAACGTGCGGCCGATTTCTTTTTGCAGAATTTCGCCGGCGTTATCGTAAGAGAATTGATACTTGTGTGCAAAAGCATTTACCCAAGCGGCATGCTTTGCGGTTCGCTCATCGAGTGTAATATCCTTGCCTTCGGCAAGATACATTGCCAAAACATCCATCTCCTCGCACAAGCGCGCGGGCAGAACGGCAAGGCCCATGACCTCGATCAGACCAATGTTTTCTTTTTTAATATTATGCTTGTCCGCATGGGGATGGAAAACACCCAGGGGATGCTCTTGGGTTGTCAGATTGTTTCGCAAAACGAGGTCTACCTCATAGTCGGTGCCGCGTCTGCGCGAGATGGGAGTGACGGTGTTGTGCGGTTCCCCATCGGTCTCGGCATAAATGCCTGCCTCTGGGTCGCTGTATGCGCGCCAAGCGCAAAGGATGCGGTCGCAAAGCTCGATCAAGCTCTCGCGGTCGGCGGAGCGCAAACGAATGACCGCCATAGGCCAATGCACAATGCCTGCGGCAACTTCGTCGAAGCCTGCAAAATGCAATTCTTTTTCGATGGGTGCGCGTTCCATTGCAAAGGTGTATCTTCCCCCTTGCATATGGTCGTGTGAAAGAATGGAGCCGCCCACAATGGGAAGGTCGGCATTCGCACCCAGCATATAATGCGGAAACTGTTCCACAAAATCCAATTGCTTAACAAAGGTGGAGCGGTCGATGCGCATGGGTGTGTGCTCGCTCGAGAGCGCGATGCAATGCTCATTATAATAAACGTAAGGGGAATATTGCAAAAACCATTTTTGATTTGCGACGGTTATGGGAATGAGGCGCAAATTCTGTCTTGCGGCCTGTGTCAAGCTACCGGCAAAGCCCTCATTCTCGCGGCAAAGTGCGCATTTGGGATATCCGCTTGCCACGGCAGTTTTTGCGGCGGCAATGGCGCGCGGGTCTTTTTCGGGTTTGGAGAGATTGATGGTGATATCCATTTCTCCGTACTTTCCGTTGTAAACCCATTTGATATCTTTTTTTGTGCGGTAAGTGCGAATATAATCTGATACGCGCGATATATGATAATAATAATCGGTTGCTTTTTTGGGGGACTCTGCACAAAGTGTGCGGAACTTGTTTTGCACCTCGCTCGGGCGCGGTGTGAGAATGCCCATCAGCTGTGTGTCAAACAGATCACGTTCTGTAATGCTGTCTGCGGGGATGATACCCTTTTGGGTAGCGATGTCGCAAAGGGATGCGAGAATCATTTCCAAATTTGTATTTTCTTCTCGGTCTTGCTCGGGAGCAAAATTCAAAATGCCAAAAACTTGGCAAATGCGATTGCACAAAAATACACGGTCGCACTCCTCTGCAAGCTCACCTGCAATTGCGTAAGAAACGAGATCTTCTATTAAATTACAAAGTTTTGCATCGGTCTGCATGCGCATTTGTTCCCCATTTCCCCGAAAAATCGGTCGTTATATATATTATAACATAGTAGACTTTTTTTGTAAATGGGATTTTTGCTCTTTTTCCAAAAAAATTTTTATTTTTTTTGCAAAAACCTATTGACAAAGCTTTTTAGTTGTGCTATACTCTTATCGAGACCAAATCTCAATAAGGAGCAAGACAAAAATGAAAAGACGTTCTACCAAACAACGCGAGATCGTCTACGATGCTCTAATGCAGTTGTATCACCCCACGGCAGAAGAAGTTTACAAATATTTGGCGAATGCATACCCCACCATTGGTCGTGCAACCGTGTTTCGTAATTTGGCAGTTCTTGCAGAGGAAGGAAGAATCGTCAAACTCTTCTTCCCCGACGAGGTGGCGCATTACGATGCAAATATCGACGGTCATTACCATTTTGTGTGCAGACGGTGTGCAAAAATCATCGATCTGTCGGTTAACAATCGGGTCTTATTCCCTCCCCGAGAGGACTTTGTAGTAGATACCCAAGAGGTCAATCTCTACGGTCATTGCAGGGAATGCTGTGATTGTGTTCAATCTTAGAAA
>JAGBSQ010000235.1 GCA_017631775.1 Clostridia bacterium
ACCGCTGTTGCGATGCGCTTTTGTTATTGGTGACCCGTGGGAGAATCGAACTCCCGTTACCGCCGTGAAAGGGCGGTGTCTTAACCGCTTGACCAACGGGCCTGGTAGCGGGAATTGGATTTGAACCCATGACCTACCGGGTATGAACCGGTTGCTCTAGCCAGCTGAGCTATCCCGCCAAGGACTTGACTATTATATCACAAAAAGTATGGCTTGACAATAACTGTGTTCAAAAAAATATATATATTTTTACAACTTTTTTCAAAAAAATGTTTTATTCCTATTCCACCTCAAGTCTTTCTATCAACAGCACGCTAAATGCCGTAATGATAAAGGGGAAAAGCAGGTAGGGCATGAGTGCCGCATGTTCCTTTGCGGCATATACCGGGGTCTCGATGCGCGCTTTGAGATAAGAAAAAAGAAAAAACAAAGCCGCTCCCAATCCCATCGGCAATTCGATATGTAAAATCATGCGCGAATACTTGCCCAGCGGTCGGGTGTTTGATCGTTTCATAGTTTCTCCTTTTTGGTGCATGTTTATGCTTTTTGCATATTTTTTGTTTTTTCTTCATTATAACAAAAAAGAGCATCAAAATCCATGCAAAATGATTTCCGATAGAGGAAGGAACTGTATATTTCCCTTTGAAATATGCAACCCAAAAATTTTTTTGTGAATATTTTGGTATCCTATTCCTTCATTCTTACATATTTATAAGTACAGAAAGGCACAAAAGCCCAAAAACGCCGCGCCCACATGTGCACGTTTGACAAAACCCACGCCCTTTTGTTAAGATTTGGCAAAATTCGCGTGTGATATAATAAAGGTAGGCCAAGCTTGTGCCGCAACTACGAAAGAACGAGGGAGAAGCAATGAAAGAAAACGCGCCCAAATCGGGCATTACACTTTGCGAGGATCACGTCTATTTTGGCGGAATGCATTTGACCTACCGCCTTTTGCTTTTGCCGGGAGAGGTGATGCACCGCTATTTTATCAGCGTTTCCCTTGCGGGGGAGACCTGCCAATCGGAGGCAGGGAAGGACCTTTCTCGCGCGCTTGGGCATTATCAGCGCATACGCGATGGGCGCGTAACGCCTTGCGGCCTTGATGAGGTGATGCAAGAATTGCACTACGCGTGAAAAAATATCAAAAAACCTCTTTACATATGGAAAAAACTGTGTTATACTAATTATGAATTTTTCAAAGAAAGAACGTTCGCAGTTTTGGAACGTACAGGAACACAGTTATGAAATGTCCGGGTTGTGGTTTTCCGGAAAGCAAGGTAATCGATTCTCGCCCCACCGTTGAAGGCAACAGCATTCGCCGTCGCCGTGAGTGCTTGGAGTGCCAAAAGCGCTTTACCACCTTCGAAACGCTCGAAATGGTGCAAATCTTCGTTATTAAAAAGAGCGGCTGCAAAGAGCTGTTCGACAAGCAAAAGCTTCTTGCCGGCGTGCTCAAGGCAACAGAGAAGCGCCCTGTTGACGCGGTTCTTTTGGTAAACGAAATTGAAGCAGAGCTGCAAAACACCCTGCATCAGGATATTACCTCTACCGCGCTTGGCGAAATCGTTATGCGCAAGCTTCGCGAGAGAGACGAGGTTGCATACGTTCGTTTTGCATCGGTTTATCGCGAGTTCAAGGATATCGACAGTTTCCTTGCCGAATTGAAGGTTCTTAAGGAAGAGACTGACGCGAATGCATAATAAAAAATAGAAGAGAGAATAACGGTGATTTTGCCGTTATTCTTCTTTTTTGGCGTTTTTCACAAAAAACTCGAAAAAAATTTTATACATACGTAAGTGAGCAAATGATATGAAAAAGTGAGAAAAAACGAGAAAAAACGAGATTGCATAATGCTAAATTAAAAAATCAAAAAAAGTTTTCAAAAAGGGGTTGACAAGCACTTTCCTTTATGATATAATATGCAAGCATGAAAAAATTTCTATTATTTTTGTTGGAGGAAACCTACAATGTCTACATTTATGCAAAAGAAAGAAAATGTAGTTCGCAAGTGGTACATTCTGGATGCAGCTGGCAAGCCCATGGGTAAGACCGCTGTTGCAGCAGCAGACCTTCTGCGCGGCAAAACCGCTCCCGAATTCACCCCTCACGTGGACTGCGGCAACTTCGTTATCGTTATCAACGCTGATAAGGCTGTTCTTACCGGTAAGAAGATGGAACAAAAGTACTACTACCATCACTCCGGTTACATTGGCGGCATGAAGGCTGTTCAAGCAAAGACCATGATGGCAACCAAGCCCGAGAGAGCAATGGAGCTCGCTATTAAGGGCATGCTTCCCAAGAACACTCTTGGTGCAAAGGCATTCACTCGTCTCAAGGTTTACGCCGGCGAGGCTCACAAGCACGAGGCACAAAAGCCCGAAGCTTACGAGTTTTGATTGAGAGAAAGGAAGGACATAACTAATGTATACAAGTGCTAAGCCCTATTTCTACGGAACCGGCAGAAGAAAGAAGTCCGTTGCTCGCGTTCGCATCGTTCCCGGCACCGGCGTTATCACCATCAACAAGCGTGACATCGACGATTACTTCGGTCTCGAGACCTTGAAGCTCATCGTTAACCAACCCTTTGGCGTAACCGGCACCGAAGGTAAGTTCGACATTATCGCAACCGTTAACGGCGGCGGTATCTCCGGCCAAGCAGGCGCAATTCGCCACGGTCTCGCTCGTGCTCTCGTTGCTGCAGACGCAGAGTACAGACCCGCACTCAAGGCAGCAGGCTTCCTTACTCGCGATCCTCGTATGAAGGAAAGAAAGAAGTACGGTCTCAAAGCTGCACGTCGTGCACCTCAGTTCTCCAAGAGATAATTTCGACCTTTGGTCGAATACAAAAAATGCTCAACTTCGGTTGGGCATTTTTTATTATCTCTTTGAGAACAACTAAATTTGCCCTTGCGGGCAAGTGAAGTTATCCTTGATAGTGAAGTTCACTTCGTGAGTGAAGTTTTGCCTAACGGCAAAGTGGCAAATTTAACTTCACTTGTGCATAGCACAAACTTCACTGCTTGCAACTTCACTTTCGCGATAGCGAAAACTTCACC
>JAGBSQ010000236.1 GCA_017631775.1 Clostridia bacterium
AACAGCTCCATCCAATTTAAAACGGGTAAAAATGGTACAAGCTCCCGTTACCGGGCAAGCATCGTATTGAACGCTTTGTGCCGAGCGGTAATTGACGCCGTCTATAGATGTAGCTTTCTGCGAAAAGTAAAGACATGGACGAGAAGAAGTCGTATTACGGTATGGAGATGTGACATCCATTGTTTGTATGGAGATAGGTACATACACGTCATCGGCGGCCGTTCCGCTAATTGTTCGGACATGGGAAGGAATTCTGGGAGTGGCGGCAAATCGAGTCATCGCGTCAACAATTTCTTCCTTGTCAGCGTCTCCATCGCCGTTTGTGTCTCCTGCAGAAAAATCAAGAGAGAATACAAGACCATCGTTGACGCCTCCGGCAAAAACCGATAGCGCAGTAAAAATCACAAATAAAAAAGGTGTTTTTTTCATTTTATTTTCCTCTTTCAAAGTTAGTGTTTTATATTGAACGTATTATACTCCTAAAAAATGGAAAGGTCAAGTTTTATGAAAAGGTTATACATGCGATGTCCAGAAGTAAATGCAAGAATTACTTGCGTTTACTCCTAAAGATTATTGGGTGGGATTGATATCCATGATAATTCCTACTATTCCTTCCTAGGAAGGATACTTGCGTTTACTTTTGGACAATATTTTCGCTATCATTTTTAGTAACCGAACAGGATGGTCAGCAGGTGCTGATTGACAGATTCGGACTACAAACTAAACAAGGAATAAGGCCATGAAACACATGGGACAAGACGAAAGAAACCGCATCGAGTTTTATCTTGGATGCAGGATGAGTGTAGCAGACATCGCAAAAGCACTCGGAAGGTCGGAATCGACCATCTCGCGCGAACTGTTCAACCGCCGCATAGACAGTGATAAGCATTATGGATGCTCGAATAGACTATGTGCGCGATTTGATGAATGCCAACGGATGATCTTCAATGGCTTCAAGGAAGTCCGACGGAAAAACACTCCTGGCTGCTTTGAATCCTGCCCCGACTTCCGCAAGGTCGTTTGCGAGAAACTTAATCGTGCGCCGTTTGTATGCAATGGATGCGAACAGGAACACAATTGCCCCCTCAAAAAACGTTACTATATCGCCTCTGGTGCACAGGCAAACTACAAAGGCATTCTCGTCAATTGCCGTAGCGGCATCCATCCAAACGAAGAAACCATACAGAAAATGAACGAGGTGCTTTCTCCTTCCGCAAGAAAAGGTCAATCTGTCGATGCCATTATCACAAACAATCCGGAGCTCTTTGCCAAGTATGCACGAAGCACAATCTATGGTTGGATCGAAGATAGGCTTTTTACCGCGAAAAAGCATGATCTGCCTTTTGCAAGCACGCGCCGCAAGCCACGCAAAAAGCCTGAAACAAAGACCAATGCCAAATGCCGCGTTGGACGCACATACGCCGACTTGCTTGAATGGCTCAAGGCAAATCCAGACGTTATACCAACTGAGGCAGATACTGTAATTGGCTCAATCAGTGGCAAGGTGCTTTTCACCTTCATGGTGCGAAACAAGCTTCCTCTCGCATTTTTGAGAGACGCAAAGACATCTCAGACATTCACTCGTGTTATCAATATGCTCTGGGATGCTGCAGGTCCTGACTTGTTCACCAAGCTGTTCCGCTGCATTGTACCTGACAATGGCACAGAGTTCAGCGATCCGGTAATGGTAGAAAACTATCGCCCTGACCCTGAACACAATCCATGTAAACTCCTACCACGAGGCGTAAGGGTTTTCTACTGCGATCCATACTGCTCTTGCCAGAAACCCCATATCGAGCGCTTCCACTTGGACTTAAGAAGAATCCTTCAGAAAGGAGTGTCGTTTAATCCGCTTTCACAAGAGCAGATTAATCTTGTCATGTCGCATCTTAACAGCTACCCCCGCCCATCACTTAATGGCAAAACTCCATATGATGTGTTTATTGAAGAGTTTGGTGACGAGGGAAAACAGTTCCTTGATAAGCTCGGCATTGTCCGCATCCCATCTGACGAAGTCACGCTACATCCTTTTCTGCTCGGGCAGAAATTCCAGAAAGCGGCTGACAAGGCAATACTCAAAAAGAACGGTTTAATCACGCCTAAGACAAGCACATCCAACAAGTAAAAAGGCTCCCTTTCGAGAGCCAAACAAAACCCACGCCACGGGGGTAACCGCAAGTTCAAACCGAGGGGCGGGTAGCGATAGCATTATATCAAAAAGAGACTGAAAAAATCAAAAACAAATGCAAATCAAATTATTCGCCGACTTATAAAACTCTGCGTCTCTGCGACTCTGCGTTAAAAACCAAAATTTGCCAAAAATTATTGATTGGACTTGCAGTTACTTTCAGAACTTGCGTTTAGTTTTAGACACGACGATAAAAAAACGAAGCGGTACAGGTTTTTAATTTACCTATTTTAAAAACTTGGTATAATTGTGGTATATGTTAGTTGATTTTCACATTCATTCTACGGCGTCTGATGGAACTTGTTCGCCAGCTGAAATTGCAGAAAAAACAAAAGATTTTGCTGCGGCGGCATTAACAGACCACGATACTGTCGATGGCGTTGAAGAGTTCCTTTCCGCACCTGTCGGCCCGTCCTTGCGCTTTTCAGGCGTGGAGCTTTCCATTATCCCAGGCGAAGGTTATAAGCAATTCC
>JAGBSQ010000237.1 GCA_017631775.1 Clostridia bacterium
ATTTTGGAGAGCTTGAGAATTGCCTTCTCTTTGGTTTCGTCTCCCAAAATGTCATTGGTCTTGATGCGCGCTTTGTAGGTATCAATAATTTGATAAACGATTTCGGTGATGTCTTTTTTTGCTTCCTTGCCAAAATATTTGTCACCATAATAAATGCCAACAGGCTCGGAATACATGCCCGATGCGAGGTTGTATGCAAATTTTTCGATAGCTTGCATTTTTGCAACACCGGTGATGGCGCGCATGTATGCACCGCCCATATCACGCAGCTCCTCGGAGAGATAGTTGCAGAATTTGAGAAGACCCGTAACGTATGCCCAGTGCTTGTAAAGCTCCAAGGTTTCGGCATTGAATACGGTTGCAAATGCGCCAAAATATCTCGGCTCGGTAACAACAACGGTACCCGGAACACGGCCAAAGAGATCGGTCAAAATTGCATCGAGATTGAGGGTGGAGAGCATTTCTCTAACCGTTGCAATCTCCATAGGGTTATACATTTCTACGTATCTCGACCACTCCTCGCTGGTTTTAACGAGAGAACCGAGAATAGCATCGAATGCAAGGGTATCGGCAACGTACTTTTCTTGATCCTCGGGCGAGAGATCGGTCTTTGCCATAACTGCCTTTGCTACGCTTGTCCAAATGCCCAAAATTTGTGTTCTTTGTGCTTCCATTTCGGGCTTGTAATAGGAAGCATCGGGGAGAATAACGCCTGCACCTTGCAAATAAACGATGTGCTGCTTGGTGTTCTTCATGTCGGTTTCGGGACCAACGGTCAAAGGTGTGGGAATGCCCTTTGCGGCAAGCTTTTTGTAAAGACGGCTAAAATCTTCAACCGTTTGAACCTCTTTGATGACAGAGAGAACGTTGAGCGCAGGGGTAATGCCCTGCTTTTCTTTGCGGTCTGCATCCTTTGCAATGGCATAGAGGGTGCAAGCTCTTTCAAGATACTCGTTGGGGTAGGATTTGTTCGCGCTCATGGTCTCGAACTCTTCCATCATGATTTTTTCAACACCCTCGGCAAGCTCCATAAAACCGCCTGCTACCGGCTTATCGTCCGGAATAACTGTCTTCTCCAAGGTTTCTTGGTTGACGTATGTATAAAGATCGTCTTGAATTCTGATGTTTTCCATAATACATCTCCGTTTGTGTAATTGGTTTTTTCTTTATTGTATCACAAAAAGCTAAAAAAGGCAAGAGATGCTTGATATTTTTTGTTTTTTATTATAAAAAATGAAACCTCGCCCCGAAAATCTCTTGACTTTTTTCTTTTATTGCGGTATAATGATTACAATGTATAATTATGCCCTTTCCCGGGCAACAAGTGAGGTTTATTATGGCAAAAAACAATGAAAAAATGGTTGCTCAAATTACGTCTATGGACGTTGATTTTACTCAATGGTACACAGACGTTGTAAAAAAAGCCGAAATGGCTGATTACTCCGGCGTTAAGGGCTGCATGATCTTCCGCCCCTACGGCTACGCTATTTGGGAGAACATTCAAAAGGATCTCGACGCGCGTTTTAAGGCACTCGGCCACGAAAACGTTTATATGCCTATGTTTATTCCCGAATCCCTTTTGCAAAAAGAAAAGGATCACGTTGAGGGCTTTGCTCCCGAATGTGCGGTTGTTACCATCGGCGGTCAAAACCAACTCCCTGAGAGATTGATCGTTCGTCCTACTTCCGAAACGCTCTTCTGCGAGCACTTCCGCAACATCATTCAATCCTACCGCGATCTGCCCAAGCTCTATAACCAATGGTGCAACGTTGTTCGTTGGGAAAAGACCACCCGTCCCTTCCTGCGCACCGCAGAGTTCCTGTGGCAAGAGGGTCACACCATGCACGAGACCGAGGAAGAAGCAAGACAGGAAACCTTGCAAATGCTCAAGGTTTATGAGGACTTTTATGCAGAGTCGCGCGCTATTCCCGCTTACACCGGCAGAAAGACCGAAAAGGAAAAGTTTGCAGGTGCTGAGGAGACCTACACCATTGAGCCTATGATGCACAATGGCGTGGCTCTGCAAGGCGGTACCACCCACTACTTTGGCGACGGCTTTGCAAAAGCATTCGACATTAAGTTCACCGCGCGTGACAACACGCTCAAATATCCCCACCAAACCTCTTGGGGTGTATCTACCCGTATGATTGGTGCCATTATTATGACACACGGTGATGATAACGGTCTTATCCTCCCCCCCAAGATCGCGCCCATTCAAGTTGTTATCGTTCCCGTTGCACAACACAAGGAGGGCGTGCTTGAAAAGGCTGCCGAAATTAAGGCACAACTCTCCAAGACCTTGCGCGTAAAGCTCGACGACAGCGACAACTCCACCGGTTGGAAGTATGCGCAATATGAGATGAAGGGCGTTCCGCTCCGCCTCGAAATCGGCCCCCGTGACATCGAAAACAACTCTTGCGTGCTCGTCAGCCGCGTAACTCGTGAGAAGACCTTTGTATCCCTTGACAACCTGCAGGAAGAAGTTGAAAAGGCACTCCAAAAGGTTCACGAGGAGCTTTACAACCGCGCACTTGAGAACAGAACCAACCGCACCTATGAGGCTCGCACCTATGAGGAATTCCTTGACATTGCAGCTAACAAAGAAGGCTACATTAAGGCAATGTGGTGTGGCGAGACCGAATGTGAGGATAAGCTTAAGGATACCACCGGCGGCGTAAAATCCCGTTGCATTCCCTTTGTTGAGGATCACCTCGCTGATACCTGCGTTTGCTGCGGCAAGCCTGCAAAGCATATGGTTATTTGGGGTAGACAATATTAAGAGAAAAAAGCAAAGGACAGAGATCAAAAATCTCTGTCCTTTTTGTTATTTCGTTTGATTATCTTTTTTATTCTTATAGTACCAAACAAGCGGGATTGACCAAATTACCGCGCCTATAAATAACAATGTAGAAATTACAGAACCTGTACTTTTTTGCATAACGTCCTATCCTTTCGTTTTTATGTAGTCTTTATTATTCGGCTACCAATGCCAGGATGTCCTTGTGGATTTCCTCAACGGAACGGTAAGCATCAACAATTTTGATGTTGTCGCGCTCGCGCAGTTGTTCAAATACATGGTAAAATTGGTTGCGCACTTGAGTGAGCTTTTCCTCGTTTTCGTAAATCTCTTGCGTTGCGCGCCCCCGATTGATGCGCGCCATGCTCTGCTCGGGGGTAAGGTCAAGGAAGATGCAAACGTCGGGGCGCATGATCTCGGGGCAATTCAGGTTCATATTGCTTACCCACTCGGGGTCGGTTCCACTACCTTGGTAAGCCAAGGAAGAATAATAGTAACGGTCGCAAATAACGTCAAAACCGTCGGCAAGCATTTTTTGAATACCGTTGACGGGGTTTACATTATGATTGATGCGGTCAAACACGAACATTGCAGCCATTTCGCATATCGTGCGGCGAGTTGCACCCGAAAGTGCATCGCGCAAAAGTCCGCCGCTAACCGTTTCGGTGGGCTCTGCCGTGCAGTAAACCGATCTCCCCTGCTCTCTCAAATAATTTGCCAAGAGGTTGATCTGTGTGGTTTTTCCTGCACCGTCTATTCCTTCAAACACGATAAATTTTCCGCGTTCTTTCATAGTCTTTCTCCTTTATTTTTGCTTCGCTTTCAGTTCCGCAACCTCGGCGCGCAGCTCATCGATCGTACTCTTCATACGCGCAAATTCCACAGCTACAGGGTCGGGCATATGGATGTGGTCGAGCTGCTCGTTGCTGATCTTAACACCGTCGCGGCGAACGATCTTTGCGGGAATGCCGACCGCGGTGCTGTTTTCGGGCACCTCGTGCAAAACAACTGCGTTTGCGGCAATTTTGCTGTTGTCACCAACCTTGAGGGGGCCGAGCACCTTTGCACCCGCGCCAACCATAACGTTGTTGCCGAGTGTGGGGTGACGCTTGCCAACGTCCTTACCCGTACCGCCAAGGGTAACGCCTTGGTAGAGCGTGCAGTTGTCGCCAATCTCGGTGGTCTCACCAATAACAACTCCCGAACCGTGGTCGATAAAAAAGTTTTTGCCGATGGTTGCACCGGGGTGAATTTCGATCCCCGTTAAGTGTCTTGCGGTTTGGCTAACTGCACGCGCCGCAAAATAATGCTTGTTTTTTTGCAGGTTGTGCGCCAAGCGATGCGCCATGATTGCATGAACACCCGAATATAAAAGCAGGATTTCTGCCGTGCTTCGCGCAGCCGGGTCGCGTTCGCGAACCGCCTGAACAGTTTCTTCAAATTCCTTTTGCGTGTTATCGATGGCACGGGCGACCGAGCGTTCTGCCGCTTTGATGCCCTGCCCGATTTGGCGAAATACGTTCTGCTTTTTCATAAAAGCCCTCCGCGGATAATCTCTACTTATTATTATACACAATTTGACCGGATTTGTAAATACCTTTTTTAAAAAAAGAAGAGGGGCAAGCGAGCTTGCCCCTCTTTTGTTGTGTGTTTAATCAATTACTTAACCCACTTTGCGTACAAAATGAGATCTTGGCTGTAGGTTGTGCCGGTAAACGGAATGCTGCATGCATAGTCGAGATACCAACCGCCAAACTTGTAGCCTGCCTTTGTGGGAGCAGGAACGTTGATTGCATTACCAACCTGACCGGTAACACTTTGAATAAAGGAACCGTCATCTGCAAGGCTGTTCTTGCCGTTTGCAAGAGTAAAGGTAACCTCACCGGTAATTGCCTCGGGAAGCTCCCAAACAACTTGGTAGATGGATGCCATGGTTTCGCTGCCGGTTCTTTGGTAGTAGAGGGTAAGCAGCTTACCGTCGGAAAGCTCAACGGTAGAAGTGTAACCCCAGTCGGAAGTGTTGGAAGCAGGATACAGACCGTGGGTGAGAACGATCTCACGGGTCCAAGTCAAGCCGCCGTCATAGCTCAAACGAGCACGAATACCAAGGGTCTTATCCTTGTTTCTTTCGGTGTAGGATACGGTGCCGCCGGTTACGGGGTCAACGTAGAGACCGCGATAACCGTAGGTCATGATCATAACGCCGCTGCTGTGCTCAATCATGTGTGCGGGAGTTTCTTGTACGAACGCGATCTTGCGCCATGCGGTGAACTTGCTTTCACCGGGATAGAGCTCGCATTGGTAAAGTCCCTTATCGGAACGCATTACAACGATCAGAACGCCATCATCGTTATAAAGACCGTAGGGCTCTTGGAAGTCAATGCCGGTCTTATCGTTTTGCTCTGTATCGGTTGCAATAAGGAGCGCGTCGGACCAGATTAAGCCGTTTTCGTTCATTTCACC
>JAGBSQ010000238.1 GCA_017631775.1 Clostridia bacterium
CCGGTCACCCATGCAGAAATTCGATTGATGGAAGCATCAAAATAGTCTGTTGCGATGAACACTCTGTCAAGCGCGCCGTTTCTCACAATCTCCTTTGCAATCTCCTTTGTTTCGTCATCGAATATAACAACGTGGTCGCTATCCCAACGCACCGAACGGGTAATGTGAAGCGCAATTTTGGGATTGAACAGAAGAAGCGAGGAGATTTTATCGCTGACGACCTCGGTGGGGTGATAGTGACCGTTATCCATAAGAGGTGTAATGCCCTTGTGGTTGGAATAGGAGAGGCAGAACTCGGCAGAGCCAACGGTGTAGCTTTCTACCCCAATGCCGAACACCTTGGACTCGAGGGTAACGTAAACCTTTGATTTGTCGTAGGGCGTATCAAGAATTTCATCAAGAGATGCCTTAAATCTTGCTCGGGGAGAGAGGCGGTCTGTGGGAATATCCTTGTATCCGTCGGGGATCCAAATGTTCATAACACAGGGAATGCCTGTTTCCTCGGCAAAGTATTCCGCAATTTTCAAGCAGGCGATGCTATGCTTTATCCAATACCTTCTGACCTCCTCATCGGGGGAAGAAAGTGTAAGGCCGTCCTTTACCATAGGGTGCGAAAAATAGGTGGGGTTGAAGTCAATGCCCATTCCCCTCTCTTTGGCAAATGCAACCCATTTTGCAAAATGCTTGGGGGCAATGGCATCTCTGTCTGCTACTTCTCCATCCTCAAAAATCGCATAGCATGCGTGCAAATTGAGCTTCTTTTTGCCACCGATGAGAGAGAACGCCTTATCGTAATCGGCCATAAGCTCCTCGGGGGTTCTTGCTCTGCCGGGATAGTTGCCCGTTGCTTGAATGCCGCCCGAAAGTGCCTCCTTGGAGTCAAATCCAACAACGTCATCTCCTTGCCAGCAATGTACAGAAATGCTGACGTTTGCAAGTGTTTCGAGTGCCTTTTCGACATCGATACCGTATTTTAAATATTTTTCTTTTGCTTCTGTATAGCTCATAAGTTTATCTCCATTTGTATTTTCAAGTTTCCAAGGGCGGTTGCCTCAATGGGGAGGGCGATTACCCTCTTCCCCGTTGCTTCTTCGGTTAAGCGATTGAGGAATGTATTTTTGGCACCCCCACCGACGATGTAAATATTATCGTATTGGGTGCCCGTGTTGGCTTCAAGCTCGTCAATGGCTTGCTTGTAGCTCAGAGCAAGGCTGCGATAGGCGCACCGAAAATAGTCTGCCTCACCCTCAAATCCACCGGCAAGGCTTTCAAAGGCCGCCTTCATACTCTTGGGTGCCAACAGCGCCGGAGCGTTTGCATCAAGCGTTGCTTGGCAAGTGCTTTGCTCTGCCATTTTGACAATTTCGGAAAACGGTGTATCGGGGCAAAGCTCTCTTTGCAGCTCGTTTACTATCCACATGCCCATAATATTCTTTTGGTAGCGGTTATAGCCAACACCACCCTCGTTTGAGTAGTTTGCCGCCTCGCTCTTTTTGTCGGTAATAGGCTCCTTTGTTTTCACGCCGAGGAGCGACCTTGTGCCGGAGGAAATGTAAGGAGTGTTCTCCTCCATTGGGATTCCCTCCACCGCAGAGCCCGTATCGTGTGTTGCGCAAAGAACAACCTTGGTGTTGCCGCCAACCTCCCTTTCAACCTCGGGCAAAAGATTGCCGAGAACGTTGCCCGGGCGGTCAAGACTTGGGAAAAGGTGCTCGGGGTAACCGAGAGCTCGCACAATCTCCATATCAAACTCGCCGTTCACCATGCCCGTGGTGGTGGCATTGGTGTATTCCCTTGCCTTTACACCCGAAAGCTTCCACATAAGATACTCGGGTATCATCAGCATGTCGGTCGCGTTTTCCAATCGACCGTTCAATTTGTCATCATATAGCTGATAAATGCTGTTGAAGGGTTGGAACTGACAGCCAACTCGACCGTAAAGCTCTGCAAAAGGAATTTGCGCGTGAACGGTTGGAATAACCGCCTCGGTTCTTGCATCGCGGTATGCGTAAACGGGATATATCTCTTGATCTCCATTCAGCAAAACGTAGTCAACACCCCATGTGTCAATCGAAAGGCTTTCAATTTTTGGGTAACTTTCAAAGGCTTTGCGAATACCTTTGAGGACGCTGTTATAAAGGTGTTCTATATTCCACACGAGATGCCCGTCTTCGTGTGTCACGCCGTTTGCAAAACGGTAGACCTCATTGGTATGTATGCCGTCATTCTCGCGCCAGCCGATAATGTGCCTGCCGCTTGAAGCGCCAATGTCTATTGCAAGGTAATATTTCAAGGTCAAATCTCCTTTCCACACTTATCTATATTAATCATATCATGATTTGAGCAAAAATAAAAGGACACTATTTGTTTAAAAAAGTGTCCTTATTTGTATTGATTTTTTGCTTGTGATGTGGTAAAATAAAGTGAGGTGATTGATATGATAAACCAAGAGATATTTGATAAACTGACCCCCGTAACCGATGAAGAGCGTGCAATTCTTCGAGGCGAGGGTGTGGATAAAAGCATTTATACCGCAACGGGCGGCAATGTGATTCAATCAAAAAAGCTCCTTGTTGACGGCAAGTTGATAAGTGTTAGAAAGCACACAAGATTTGTGCACTTCCCCGAGCATACTCACGATTATATTGAGGCGGTGTATATGTGCTCGGGCGAGACCGTGCATATCATCAACGGCAAAAAAATCAAGCTGCGCGAGGGAGAATTGCTCTTTCTCGGTCAAAATGCAAGGCAGGAAATCCTGCCCGCAAAAGAAGGAGACATTGCCATTAACTTTATCATTCAACCGGCTTTTTTTGACAAGACGCTTGAAATGCTTGGAGCCGAGGAAACACCCATTAAAAACTTTCTTATCCGTTCTCTTTTTGACGGAGACTATCAGGGATATTTGCACTTTAAGGTGGCAAACGTTTTGCCGGTGCAAAACCTGATTGAAAACCTGATTTGGACGCTGACAAGCAACACGTGGGGCAAAAGAAACATCAATCAAACCACCATGGGTCTGCTCTTTATGCAGCTCTTAAACCACACCGACAAGCTCTCACACGAGAGCCGTGAGGATAAGGCGATCATGGATATTTTCCGCTACATTGAAGAAAATTACCGCGACGGCAGCCTCACCGATGCGGCAAAGCTGTTGCACTACGACTTTTATTGGCTCAGCCACGAAATCAAGAACCGCACAGGCAAAACCTACACCGAGCACCTGCAGGAAAAGCGCCTATCTCAAGCGGCATTTCTGCTCAAGAACACCACCCTCTCAGTCGAGGAGGTCGCCATAGCCGTCGGCTATGAAAACAAAAGCTACTTTCACCGCATTTTTACAGAAAAATTTGAAACCACGCCAAAAAAGTACCGCAGCACAAATTAAACAGCTGATTTGAGAGTTATAAAATCAAAAAAGTAAGCATGGAGATTCATTTGAACCTCCATGCTGTTTTTGTTTAAAACACGATACCAAATCAGATACGCTCTCCGGGAGAAGTTAGTCACTATCCTTGTTGGTATTGTTATAGGTATTGCCGGTTACATAGAAATAACCGTTGTTGGTATCGGGATTGGGAGGATTGTAATTGAAATACGCGGTAACGGAGGGATTCTCCAGCGTCAGTTCAACTTCTTGTTCCCCTGCGAAATTCGCATAACGCCAAGACCAATCGGCCTCTACCGAAATGGTGTACTCGCCTACGGGCAGACCTAAAATTGTTACGCTCTCGTTTACGGGTACAGCTACGGTAACGGAATAGTTTGCGGTAGGGGTATCAGCCTTACCTTGTACGTGGTAAATAAAGCCTTGACCCGGAATCAGCCAGTTAGGCAAGCTTACAGTTGCCGCATTGATATAGCTTTCAATGGTGAGAGTTGTAGGTACAAACTTTGCCCAGAAATAATAGGTTTTACCAACATCCTCGGCGGTAGGTGCACGCGGAATCAAACGGCCCTCATCATCAACAGTAGCGCCAACGGTCGAAATATCTTGCAAATTACCACCCGAAACGTCACCAACGTACCAACCTTCCAAAATCCACCCCTCATCGGGAGTTGCTAAGCTTCCCGTGGGTTGATTGCCGAACAAAACGTCAATGTTTTGGAGCGGATCGCATCGGCCGCTACCGCTGAGCGGGCGGTAAACGTAAGAAGCTGTTTGTCTGCGATAGATACAGTCGATAACTTGGTTGTTATATTCCAAAGTAACAACGTCATCGCCGTTGATCAAAGCGTAACCGGGAATGTTAATGCCTTGAACCAAATCGCCCACACGGAGTGCGGTTTGATAATCTGCCTTACCTGTAACTACCGGGCTGTGAGAGATCAAGGCACCGTTTTCTTCACGGTATCTAACCGTGTAAGAATACTCCTCGCGATCGTAGTACAAATAAATAATCAAGCCCTTCTTTTCGGCTGTTGCTTGCTGGAGTTGCAAACTTTGATTATTGGCATTATTAGTTGTGTAACGGTTTGCATATTTGTAACCCGTAAAAGTCAGGGGATCAGGCAAGCCTACTTTAGCATTTGCGGTGTAACGCGCATTGTAAACACGCGGCTCTCCGCGCAAAGTATACTCGCCGGGTGAAACCTCGCACATGTGATGTACTTCGTAAATGGTCATTTCGTAAAGACCTGACCAATTAAAAAGAATTTCGTTATCAGCCGGGTTTTCAGAAGGCACCAAGATAAGACTCTTATTAAAAGCATCGGGAGAAAGGTTAACGATAATTCCCCACAACTGTTCAGCCTGTTGTTCAGAATAATTATGCTCGTTACTCTTCAACTTTTTCTTAACGTTATCCTTTTTAATTTCATCTTGGAAGTTTTCCTCTAACTTTGCAGAGGTAGCCGATGTAACTTTAACTGCCCAAACCATTTCCAAAGTATTTGTACCGATTACATTTACAAAGCTTTCAGACACAAACACATGGCGAACCTGATATTGGAAATTTTGACTGGTTACATATTCAAAAATAATCTCGTTAACGCCATCTTCCTCTTGCACGTGCTCCATTTTGTGTGTATGCTCACGTTCGGTGGGATAATAACCGCTACGGTATCCGTCATACAGTTCCAGGCCGACTTTAGCCATAAAGGATTTTGTAATGCCTGCCAACGCCTTACCTTCTGTGGGAGCGGCAATGTCTACCCAAACTCCATCCTTTAAGGTTTTGTAATAGACGATATATCGAACCGGCACCTCAGACGTCCATTTTGCATAAATCACGTAGTCGTGCTTGATTGGCATGGTATTAAAGTCAAAACGCTGCTCATGGCCGTTCTCATCCTCGTAATACCAACCTGCAAAAATGTAGTCCTTAATGGGAGATTCACGTGTGGGCTCTTCGCCAAGCGTATTTGGCAACGTACCAAACTCAACGCCTGTTTGAGAGAAGAGTACCGTGGGGTTGGGATTGTTGTCGGTGGGTTTCTCCTGATATACCGTGAAGCTGAAGGTAGTGGGAATCCAACTTGCATACATCTGCACGTTTTTATCGGGCATAGTGATGTTAAAATTGAAAGGAATGGTACAGGCTTGGTCTTGATACCAACCGCCAAACGTATAGTTGCCTGCCTCATACACAATCGGGTAGTTCGGTGCAACGTTATATGCATTCAGTTTAACACCGTAGGAAAGCTTGGTGCTAATTGAAGAACCGGCATTATCGTTTTTAATAAGCTGATGTTCGTTGCGCGTGTAAAAATAGTTTACAATGTAAGCACGTGCGTACGTACTCGTGTAAGTGTTTGTTCGAAGTTCGTTAAATTCCTCTTGTGTTGTATACTGACGATTGGTAAGCCTGTTGAAATCTCTGTTAGCATTGAAAATATTCGCGTCATCACTCGCATTATTGGGTACCGAAAGTCGATCTTTCTTTTTAAATCCGGTCAGCGCAGGATGCGTTTGCTCGTTAATTGTGGAGTTATCGCACGTATCGTAGGTGTCAAACAAATAATATTCTACACCGTCACGTGTTACAAAAGTTGTATTATCCGGATAAGTTTCACCCGCAATAGTAGGCAACCAAATTTTGTAACGGTAAAGTTCAGGGATATTCCAGTCGTGGGTTTTAGAAGCATTCTCCCAGAAACAAAGAAAAGAGATGGTACCATCGTTATATGCGGTATTCCAGCCGTCATACGTGGGATCCCACATCAAATACTCGTCCAATACCTCG
>JAGBSQ010000239.1 GCA_017631775.1 Clostridia bacterium
AAGAGGTTAAGGACCACGGCGAGGGTGGCGTATTTGTAGGATACGTTCCCGGGGCAGGTGAGGAGATCGTTATCATCGAGGACGTTATCACCGCAGGCACCGCTATTCGCGAGAGCATGGAGATCCTCTCTCACCTCGAAGGTACCAAGGTTGCCGCAACCTTTATTATGGTTGACCGTAAGGAAAAGGGACAAAGCGAAAAGGGCGCTATGCAAGAGATCGAGGAGCAATTCGGCTTCCCGGTATACTCCATCGTTGACGTTTACGACATTATCGAATACCTCGAAGAGGACGAAAAGAATGCCGAAAACGTAGCACGTATTAAGAATTACCTTGCAGTAAACGGAGCAAAAGCATGAGAAATTTGATTGACATTCGTGACCTGAGCACCACCGAAATTGATGAACTCATTGCGGTGGCAAACGATATCATTGCCAATCCAAACAAGTACAGCGAGGCTTGCCGCGGCAAAAAGCTGGCAACATTGTTCTTTGAACCCTCGACGCGCACACGTTTGAGCTTTGAGGCGGCTATGTATGAGCTTGGCGGCAACGTGCTCTCTGTTGCAGGCGGAAATTCCTCGTCTGCCGCAAAGGGAGAAAGCGTTGCAGATACAGCAAAGACCGTTTCCTGCTATGCCGATATCATTGCAATGCGCCACCCCAAAGAGGGCGCACCTCTCGTAGCAGGGCTGAATGCCACCATTCCCGTTATCAACGCGGGAGACGGTGGACACAACCACCCCACGCAAACACTTGCCGATCTGCTCACCATCTCACGTGAGAAGGGCAGACTGAACAATTTGACCGTCGGCTTTTGCGGTGACCTCAAGTTCGGCCGCACCGTGCACTCGCTCATCGCGGCACTTTCTCGCTACACGGGCATCAAAATGGTGCTTATCTCTCCCCGAGAGCTGCGCGTTCCCGATTACGTCAAAACCGAAATTATGGAAAAGAACGCCATTCCTTACGAGGAGACCACCGATCTTCTCGCGGCTATGCCCGAGCTCGACATCCTCTATATGACACGCGTTCAACGCGAGCGCTTTGACAGCGAAGAGGAATACATGCGCCTCAAGGATAGCTATATCCTCACCCCTGATAAATTGGAGGATGCTAAAAAGGATCTTTCTATTTTGCACCCCCTGCCGCGCGTCAACGAGATTGCGGTTGCCATCGACAACGATCCCCGTGCCGGCTATTTCAAGCAGGTGTTCAACGGCAAGATCATGCGCATGGCACTCATTATGAAGCTGCTTGATGCCGCACAAAAGGGCGAGAAGGATCCCGCTCCCGAAAACTGTGTTACCGACGTTATCAAATGCACAAATCCCCGTTGCATAACAGGTGTTGAGCAAGAGCTGGCACACACCTTTGTGCTTACCGAGGCAGGCGTTTACCGTTGCCTGTACTGTGAGGCAACTGCCAACAAAAACGCATAACTTTTTTCAAAAAGAAAGCTTTTTTTGGTAAAAAACACAGTTGACAAACCAAAGTTTGTATGATATAATCTATACTTAATAAATACTACGCAAGGAGAAACGATATGGCAACTTTTATCAACGAGCCTTCGCATACTTTTAACGAATATCTGCTCATTCCCGGATATTCCTCTGCAGAATGTGTTCCGGCAAATGTCAGCTTGAAGACCCCTTTGGTTAAGTTCCGCAAGGGTGAAACCCCCTCCATTATGATGAACATTCCCATGGTATCTGCTATTATGCAGGCTGTTTCGGGTGACCGTTTGGCAGTAGCACTTGCAACCGAGGGCGGCGTTTCCTTTATTTACGGCTCTCAATCTATTGCCGATGAAGCGGCAATGGTTAAGCGCGCAAAGGACTACAAGGCAGGCTTTGTTCAAAGTGATTCCAACCTCGCTCCCACGGCAACCATGGCAGATTGCATTGCCCTTAAGGAGAGAACCGGACACTCCACCATTGCCATCACCGAGGGCGGAACCCCCGATGGCAAGCTGCTTGGCATCGTTACCGGCCGCGACTACCGTCCCAGCCGTATGGATCCTGCCACCTGCGTCAGCGAATTCATGACGCCTTTCTCCAAGCTTATCTGCGCTAAGGTGGGCACCACACTCAAGGAAGCAAACGATATTATTTGGGAGCACAAGCTCAACTCTCTGCCCATCATCGATGATGAGGAAAGACTGTGCTACATGGTATTCCGCAAGGACTATGACTCCCACAAGCAAAATCCCAACGAGCTCTTGGATGCAAGCAAGAGATACGTTGTTGGCGCGGGCATCAACACCCGTGACTATGCTGAGCGCGTTCCCGCGCTGATCGAGGCAGGCGTTGACGTGCTTTGCATCGACTCCTCCGAAGGTTTTTCGGAGTGGCAAAAGAGAACCATTGCATGGATTCGCGAAAAGTATGGCGAGAGCGTAAAGGTTGGTGCGGGCAACGTTGTTGATGCCGCAGGCTTCCGTTTCCTCGCAGAGTGCGGTGCAGACTTTATTAAGGTTGGCATCGGCGGCGGTTCCATTTGTATTACCCGTGAGACAAAGGGTATCGGTCGCGGACAAGCAACTGCGCTCATCGACGTTTGCGCCGAAAGAGACAGATATTTTGAAGAGACCGGTATTTACATTCCCGTATGTTCCGACGGTGGTATCGTTCACGATCAACACATCACGCTTTCTTTGGCTATGGGCGCTGATTTCGTAATGCTCGGCAGATATTTTGCACGCTTTGACGAAAGCCCCTCCAACAAGGTCAGCATCGGCGGAACCTACTACAAGGAATACTGGGGTGAAGGCTCTGCACGCGCTCGTAACTGGCAAAGATACGACCTCGGCGGCGATAAGAAGCTCTCCTTTGAAGAAGGCGTTGACTCCTACGTTCCCTATGCTGGAAGCCTGAAGGATAACGTTGCTATCTCCTTGGCAAAGGTAAAATCCACCATGTGCAACTGCGGAGCGCTTACCATTCCCGAATTGCAAGAAAAGGCAGTGCTCACGCTCGTTTCCGCTACAAGTATTGTAGAGGGCGGCGCCCACGACGTTATTCAAAAGAACAAAGAAATTAAGAACAACTAATAAAAAAAGACTTCCGCGGTGTGAACGCGGAAGTCTTTTTGTTTTGAAATATTATTGTGCTTTTTGCGCGTAAATGGCTTTGATTGCCTCGATAAACTCGTTGTAGGTTTCTTCGTCACCTGCAAGCAGAGGCTTTACGTTTTCGTCAAAGTAAGCGATCATTTCGCTCTCGGGCATGGTATCAAGCAATGCATAGGTGCCAACGATTATAACGGCAAAGCAAATCAAAATGACGATTGCTACAATACCGAGCACCAAGCCTGCAACGGCTTTTGCGTCCATCTTTCCGTCGGAATTCTTTTTGGAAAGGAAAGCAAAAATGATTGCAAGAATGGCAGAAACGCCCATTACGATCAGGCCGAGTCCGCTGGAGCAACAGCAGCAACAGCTCAAAAGAGCCACAATGCCAAGCACCAAAGAGGCAACGGCATAACCGTTTTTATTTTTCTTTTCTTGGGGAGCGTAGGGATTAGATTCAAAATTGAATTCGTTGTTCATAATTGTCCTCCTGCGGATTTTTCTCTATTATACCACGAAAAAAATGTTTTTGTCAATCGCTTTTGAAAAAAAGAAGAAAAATTTGCCGCTCTCTCTTTTCAAACGGCGCTTTTTATGATACAATATAGGGGATGGGGAGGTGAGAGAATGAAGACCAAATTGCGACACCCAATGTTTTTGGGTTTGCATGGCGCGGCTATCATAGGCGCAATTCTGTTTCCGCTATACGTAAAAGTTGCCAATTACGTCAGCAGTATTTTTGGTGGATGTTTGATGCACCGCTTCTTCATTTATTGCCCGCTTTGCGGCGGAACGCGTATGGTTGCGGCACTCATTCGGTTCGATTTTGCGGCAGCATGGAACTACAATGCTTTTGCCGTTGTTTTGATTGCCGTGGCTCTCGGCCTTGACGTTTGGGCATGGGTTCGGTATTTTCAAAAAAAGGAGCCGCTTATCATTCTCCCAAAATGGATTTGGATCGCGTTTTGCTCGGCTCTTGTCATCTATTTCATTTTGCGCAACGTATTGATGATATTCTTCGGCATCGATCCCACGGGAGACCTCGTTTATTTTTGGGATGCGATACGAGAGATAAAAGGTTGACCGCTATGGCTTTGTGCCGGCGGTCCTTTTTATTTTGCCAAAAAGAACAAAAAGTGTGCAAAAATCGCACGACAAGCATCGCCACCCTTTGGCAGGGTGCGCGGTGTTTTTTCTTTTTTTGCGGCAAATGCGGGCGGAGCGGTGCATTCTTTGCGCTTTTGCGCTCTTTTTTGTCATCAAAAATGCAAAAATGACATACCGTTTGCGACAGTTTCTGCGCGCAAAAAGGAGTAAAATAGTAAAGAATAAAAAATCAAGGAAGGAAAAATTATGCAACAAGAAAAAATAGGTGCATTTACAATGCGAAAAACAAAAGAAAAAAGCGAAGAGAGGGAAGGCATTTGGATATCCCGTTTGCAAAGATTGTTTGTAGAGGTTCTTTGGGGATGTGCCGGCTGGGTGTTTGGGCAGGCAGGGCTTTTGTTTGATACATATCCCTTAGGGTTGGCGCTTTTGTGTGCTTCGTCCGGGCATACCCCGGCGGTGCTGATAGGTCTTATCGTTACTGCCGTTGGCAATATGGAGAATGCGGCACTTTACGTTTGCACGTATCTTGCGGCGGCGCTTTTGCGCATTCTTGTCGCGGCGGTATTCGATGCCCCGGACGCGCGTTTTGAAATGCCAAAAACTCTTCAAAAACGCTTGCAGGAACGCATTCAAGAGGAAGCACCCCTCACCGATGACGAGTGGCAAAAAAAGGAGAAAAAAGCGGCACGTATGGCGTTTTGGGAGCGTATTTTTGGTGAAAGCGTTCTTTTGCGTATCTCTTCTGCCGCGCTTTGTGCGCTTGTCATTGCGCTCTCGCGCGTGATCTCTGGCGGCTTTCGGTTTTACGATTGGTTTGCCGCACTCTTTATCATTTTTATGGCAAGCGCGGCAACGGCGGTGTTTTCCTTCTCGCTCGAAGGGCGCGGAGGCAATAAATGGCTCGTCGGATTTTCCAAGGCGGCCCTTTTGTTCACCCTCGTGTATGCGGCAAGAACGGTCACCTTTTTGACCTTTCCGCTCTCTCCCATGGCGGCACTCTTCTTCACACTTTACATTTGCTCCAACCGAAGCGCGCTTGAGGGCATTCTTGCCGCCGCAATCGCAGGCTTGGCATACGACCCGATACAAGCGCCCGCCTTTTTGCTTGCGGCTCTTGTTGCACTCTTTCTCAAACAGACCAAAAAAGAGAAGCCCGCAGCCATGCTTTTGCCGGTGGCGGCAATGCTTGCGTGGTCGGCATACGTCAAAGGCTTTCTCGTTCTTTTGTCGCTCATTCCGGCCGCACTGCTGGCGGCAACTGCATTTGTGCTTGTGCAAAAGACCTCTATTTTGAGCGCGTCGGTACCCGATGAGGGGGAGGGTGGAGAGGATACTGCCAAAAGCCTGCAAAAAGAGGTGGAGAGCATTCGCTATCGCGACTCCAACGAGCGCTTTCGCGGAATTTCCGATGCGTTTTCCTCGCTCTCTGAGGTGTTTTATAATCTTTCCGATCGTTTTCGTCGGCCCGGAACGCTCGATTTGCGCCTTTTGTGCGACCGCTCCTTTGATTCCTTTTGCAACGATTGCCCCAACAAAAACATTTGCTGGGGGCTTGAATATACCGAGACACTTGGTGCTGTGAATGACCTCATTGCACAGCTCCACACGCGCGGCAGGGTTTCGGGCGAGCAGGTGGGCGAGCAGCTTGCCAACCGATGCACGCGCATCGACGGTATTTTGGAGTGCATCAACACCGACTGCGCGCGCCTCACGGGCGAGATGCTGCGCAACAACCGCACCGAAATTTTTGCAATGGATTATGAGTCTGCGGCCGACATCATCAACGATGCTCTTGAGGCCGACAGCGGTGAATATTTGGTGGATGCCGAGCTTGGCAAAAAGATTGCCGAATACCTAAAGGATGCTGACGTGGGTGCCGAAAGCGTGACCGTTTTTGGTAACCGTATGCGAAAAATCCTCATTCGTGGGGCAGAGGTCGACGAGGCAAAGGTCACTTTTGAAACCATGCGGAGCGATCTTGGCGAGATGTGCGGCAGGGAACTCGGCTTTCCTTCCTTTGAGGTAGAGGGGAACGTCAGCACCATGACCCTGACCTCCAAGCGCAAAATTGCCGTTCTCAGCGCGCAAAACAACGTGTCGGCTGATGGCGGCATCAGTGGGGATAGTGTCAATCTTTTCTCTAATAAAAAAGATTATTTCTACGCGCTCATCAGCGATGGGATGGGCTCGGGAAAGGAGGCGGCACTCACTTCCGGACTGTGCTCGGTTTTCCTTGAAAAAATGCTTCGTGCCGGCAACCGTGCGGCAACCTCCTTGCGCATGCTCAACAACATGATTGCCTCGCGCGCGCAGGATAGCACCAAGGAATGCTCCTCAACGGTCGACCGTTTGGAACTC
>JAGBSQ010000240.1 GCA_017631775.1 Clostridia bacterium
AACATAAGGTGTGTACTTCTCGTTTGTCTCGGGATCGAAGTACTGCATATCCTTGCCGCTGTGTGTTGCGTGCTGTGTAAGGTCATAATCTGTTCTGTCGGCAACGCCCCAGAGCTCGCCCCATCCAAACGGGAAGAGGAACTCAAAGTCGGTGGTAGCCTTGGAGTAGAAGCAGAGCTCGTCCGGATCGTGGTCGCGCAGACGGAGGTTCTCGTCTCTCATACCGAGGTTGAGGAGGAATTGATGGCAGTAGTTCTTCCAGTATGCAAACCACTCGAGGTCGGTGCCGGGCTTGCAGAAGAACTCAAGCTCCATTTGTTCGAACTCACGGGTACGGAAAACGAAGTTACCGGGGGTAATTTCATTACGGAAGGACTTACCGATTTGCGCAATACCAAAGGGCAGCTTTTTACGTGTGGTACGTTGTGCTGCGGGGAAGTTTACAAAGATACCCTGTGCAGTTTCGGGACGCAGATAAACGGTGTTTGTGTTATCTTCGGTAACACCGATAAAGGTTTTGAACATCAGGTTGAACTTCTTAATGTCAGCAAAATCATGGCTGCCGCACTGAGGGCAAGCGATGCCCTTTTCTTTGATGTAGGAAGCCATCTCTTCAAAGCTCCAAGCGGCAGGGTTGTCGTTAAGACCGTTTTGGAAAGCGTAGTCTTCAATGAGCTTATCTGCTCTGTGGCGCATTTTGCATTGCTTGCAGTCCATAAGGGGGTCAGAGAAACCGCCAACGTGGCCGGAAGCCACCCAAGCTTGAGGATTCATAATAATGGCACTGTCAAGGCCTACGTTATATTTGCTCTCCTGAACGAACTTTTTCCACCAAGCGCGCTTAACGTTGTTCTTAAACTCAACGCCAAGAGGGCCGTAGTCCCAGGAGTTTGCAAGGCCGCCGTAAATTTCGGAGCCGGGGAAAATGAAGCCGCGAGTTTTGCAAAGCGCGACGATTTTGTCCATTGTCTTTTCGGAATTATTCATAGTACTTCTCCTCTGTTGAAGATATCTTTAATATTTTACCATCTTTTTTGGGGGATGTCAAGGGATAGATCGATTTTTAATAAAACTTTATTTGATAATAACCTGCAAATTTATTTCACCGAATACTCTTTTTTAAACCCGTGTCCGCCAAAAATCTGCCACTCGCCAACGCCCAAGCGTTGCAAAATCGCTTTTCGTTCTTCGGCACACAATGCAGGGTCGGTATCCACCGAGGTCATCAAAATGGGGGCGTATTGGTTGTATTCAGCTTGCTCGGGGGTAAGGCCGCGCATGTTGATATAAATATCTCCCGTCAGGGCGATGTGGTGGGTGTAGTCGATGAGCACAATGCCGCCCGGCAAGTGTCCGCCCTTGCCCTCGTAAACCTCAAAATGCAGCTCTTCAAAATCAAAAAATCCGATCTGTGTGAGCGGCTGTTTAAGATCCGCAATATCCTTCCACGGAACGGTAATTTTTTGGGGGTCAACCGGCTTGTAGGAGGTCAAAATTTTGCAAATATTGACATACGGCTTGTGCAAAGCAAGCTTTTCGCGATATCCGCCCTTGCCCTCGTACTCACTTTGAATGCATTGCACACTCTTGTAGCTTGCAATAATCTCGTCAAACTCGGGGAGCAAGCCGCAATGGTCAAGGTCCGCATGGGTAATCAGCGCCGTCTTTTTCATATCCTTAAAGCCGGGCACGAGCTCCTCCAAAATAGGGAGCATTTCCTCGCGGTAGCAGGCATATCCGGTGTCTACAAACAAAACCTTGCCGCAGCTCTTAATAATGGTGGTATTACTGCCGCAGGGAGGCTCAATCAAAACAATTTCGGTGTTATCGGTAATGCGATGTGTGCTGATGCGCGGCACAAACGCATCCCCGCGCGAAGCGCCCAAAAACTCGGCAAACTTGTTAATGCTATCAAAGGTGCGATAAGGAGAAAGTCCCTTTTCGTCCAAGGTCTGCATTGCCAAATTGACGTGCACCAAAAGCTCTTGGCTAACCTCTTCGTCAAGTCCCATCAGCTCTGAAAGACCCGAGACGTAGTTGCTGTAAAAGATGCTGTTGTCATAAATTCTTTCCGAGCGGTTGTAGTCAACCACGCGCACGTTGCAAATCTTTTCGGCTTCCTTTAGGAACGTGGAGAGCTTTCCAAAATCCTCTACGTACAAGCCGAGTTGAAGATTTTGATAGTCTGTGCTGCTTTCCTGTGAGTTAATATAAGAAAGATTAAAATGAAAATCGTTGATGAGCGTGAGCAGGTTGGTAATGCTGCCGGCAACGTTCTCCATGCAAAACTCCAACAAAACAACACTTGTTTTGTCGGGCGTGCTTTGCAAATAGCCGATTTTCTTCAGTTCGGCATCGGCTTTTTGAAGCTGCTCTTCACTTCCCTCGGCATCAATAAACAGGGTGTGCGAATCCACCGCCTTGTTGTAGTTGACGCGCGTCATATTAATGCCCAATGCCGCAAAAACCTTGCTAGCCTTGAGAAAGGCGCCAATTTGGTTGGGCATGGTCGTTACGTACGTTTTTTTCATAAAATCACCTCAAAACCGTTCTTCTTTGGGGTAGAAAACAAATTACTCTTTATTTTATCATTTTTGCCCCTTTTTGTCAAGAGAATTTGCAGCTTCTTGTACAAAATCAGGTATTTGTATTTCGTGCGCGCACCCCCAAAAGTTGTTTGCCTAAAAGCGCCGCGACGGGTGCTAGGATCATTCCGAGAATCCCAAACAAAGAAAACCCAACGTAGGTTGCAAAAAGGGTGAGGAGCGGGTGCAGCCCCAAGCTTTTGCCAAGCACCTTTGGCTCCGCCACCTGACGGACAAGAGAGATAACAAGACAGAGAATGAGAAGTCCAAAGCCGACGTAAAAATTCTTTTGTAAAAGCATTACAATGCCCCAAGGAATGAGAACCGTTCCCACACCGATAACGGGCAAAAGATCGGCAAGCGCGATCAGGAAAGCAAGCAAAAAGGCATACTCGATGTGCAGGGCCCAAAAGCCGACCAACAAAAGGACGAACGTGAGCGCCAAAAGAATGCCGTAGGCTTTGAGATATTTATGCAGAATATCGCGCACCGAACGCCCCGTTTGCGGCAGCTTTTGTTGCCATTTTTGTGGCAAAAAAAAGAAAAAAGTGCGCGTAATTTGCACACCGTCTGTGCAAAAATAAAAACAGGCGACCACGCTCACCACCAAAAAGAGGAGCACAGACGGCAGAGCCGAAAAGAGGCTTGCGGCAAGCTCGGGCAGCCTTGCGGCAACCGAGGAGAGAACGTTTCCAATCATTTGCACAACGGCATTGTAAAAGGCTTGTGCATTGCCCTCCCCTGCCCCCAAAAAGCCAAAGCGTGCCCCCATATTTTCTGCCCAAAGCATTAAGGAATTCATCGCGTCAGGCACGCCGCCATCGGAGAGGAGACGCTCCACAAGGTTGCCAAGCTCGGCAATGAGGCGCACACTCCCTGCCCAAAGGCCCCATCCGCCCAAGCCAAACACCAACAGGAGCAAAAGCACCGCACAAAGTCCGCGCGGCAAGCGCGTGCGCCGTGCAAGTTTGTTTGCAATGGGACGAACAAGCGCGGAGACCGCATACGCCACCAAAAACGGCAACACGAGCGGCAAAGCATACCGAAACAGCAAATATGCCAAAACGCCTCCCGACAGTATGCAAACAAAAATTGCCGACACGCGTTCCCAACGAATTTCTTTCATTTTCTCTCCTCCACCTTCTTTTTCTACTATCATATCCTCCCTATTTGTAAATTATTTCGCAAATGCCCGAAAAGCCTTGACAAAAATGCGCTTTTTTGATACAATCTTATAGAAACCCAAAAAGGAGATTTAACATGAGCAAAAAAGGATCCGAAAGCGCACAAAGAAGAGCGCAAAAAATTGAAGCACAGCAAAAAAAGCTGCAGCAAGAAAAAAGACAAACCATTATTTTAACTACCGTTACCTTGGCATTGGTTGCAATCATCGTTGCTGTAATTGTCATTGCCACCATAAATGCAAACCGCCCAATTTACGATTTGGCAGACAAAAACAGCTACACGGTATCTAAAACCGCCACCAACTACGTCAAGCTCAACGTTTCTTACACCGACGATGAAGGAGACAAGCACAACGGCGATATCATCGTTAAGCTCGACCCCACAAGCGCTCCCATTACCGTTGCAAACTTCCAAAAACTTGTTGGCGAAGGTTTTTATGACGGCTTGACCTTCCACCGTGTTATTGAAAACTTCATGGTTCAAGGCGGCGACCCCGAAGGTGACGGAACCGGCGGCTCCTCTCAACAAATTACCGGCGAGTTCTCCGAGAACGGCATCGATAACCCCCTCAAACACGAGCGCGGTGTTATTTCGATGGCACGCGGTGGGTACAGCATGGACTCCGCATCCTCGCAGTTCTTTATCGTTCACAAGACCAGCCCCCACCTTGACGGCAAATATGCTGCTTTCGGTCACGTTGTATTCGGTATGACAACCGTTGACGGCATTGCAGTTGTTGCAACCGATGAAGATGATAAGCCTTTGAGAGATGCCATCATCGAATCGGCCGTATTTGTAAACTACAACGAGTAATTTTGACAGTATGCTTTTAATCATTACCGATCGCGAGGGGTGGGTTTCCCACCTCTCGCCAATTCTTTTGGAAAATAACATTTACCATTTGTGTGTTCCTATGTCCTTTGGAACCTTCACCTGCGAGCGCGAGGATACCGGTGCCGTTATTGTGGACTGTCTCCCCTCTCTTTCGCGCGGTGAGCACATTTGCGCCGACCTCAAAGCAAGATACCCCGATATGCCCGTAGCACTTGTTGCCGCGCCCGAAGCGGTGGTAAACGCACGCGCAGATGCGGTTTTTCGCGCAGGAAACCTCGATACGCTATGCAAAAATGTGCTTTCCTTTTGCTATTCCAACGGTTGGTCCCAAAAGCCGTTGAGCACCTTTTATTTGTGCATGAGCGCGCAAAATCGCGTGGGATATATGGGAACGTTCATGACACTTTCCCCCACGGAATACCGCATTTTGCATTGCATTTTTTATCACTCGCCAAAGCCGACCGGAACCGAGCTCCTCTTGGCGCTCTTGGGAAGTGAAGGCGCAAAAACCGAAGCGGCACTTGCCGTTCTCATTCACCGCATCAACCAAAAAGCCGCCGAGATCGATCCACGTCCGCTCATTGTCAATGAATACGGCAAGGGGTATCGGTTGAGAGATGGGATTTTGTAATTGAATAGAAAATGGGATAGCGCACTCGCTATCCCATTTTTGTTTTTGATTTATTTTATTTTTGAGTAACCAAGTTAACAAGCACCTCTACCATTTTGTGCATCGAGCTTACGGGAATGTACTCGTGAACGCCGTGGAAGTTGGAGCCGCCCGTGGAAAGATTGGGGCAAGGAATGCCCATGAAGGAAAGACGCGCACCGTCGGTTCCGCCGCGAATGGGCATGATGATGGGCTCAACGCCTACTGCACGCATTGCCGCCTCTGCATTGGTAATGAGCGACATCTTTTCGGCAATCTTTTCTTTCATGTTGTAGTAGCTGTCGCGCATTTCGAGAACAAAGCGTCCCTCGCCCCACTCACCGTTGAGGTAGTCGCAAAGGCGAATGAGAAATGCCTTACGTGCTTCAAATTTTTCACGATCGAGGTCACGGATCAGCATGGAAACGGTTGCGGTAGTCTCGTCGCCCTCGAAGCTGCAAACGTGATAGAAGCCTTCGTAACCCTCGGTATGTGCAGGGGTCTCTGCCGGAGGCAACATCGAAATGAATTGGTTTGCCATGAGAATGGCGTTCTTCATAATATTCTTTGCTCCGCCGGGGTGAACGTTCAGGCCATGCACCGTCAGTCTTGCACCTGCGGCGTTGAAGTTTTCGTACTCGATTTCGCCAATGATACCACCGTCAACCGTGTAAGCCTGGTTTGCGCCAAAGCCTTCTACGTCAAAGTGGTCGGCACCGCGGCCGATCTCCTCATCGGGAGTAAAGCCGATTTTTACGGCACGGTGCGAAATTTCGGGGTGATTGATAAGATACTCGCACGCGCTGATGATTTCGGCAATGCCTGCCTTATCATCGGAGCCGAGAAGCGTTGTGCCATCGGTAACGATCAACTCTTCGCCTACAAACAGGTTCATAAAGGGATAAACCGTGGGGCTCATAACGCTGCCGCTTTCAAGAACCAAGTCACCGCCCTCGTAGGTAACGATGCGCGCCTTGACGTTGGCACCGCTCACCGCGGGAGAAGTATCCATGTGTGCAATCAGACCAAGGGGTTCAAGGTCTTGGCAATCGGGGGTGGCGGGGAGTGTGGCATAAACGTAGCCGTAATCATCCATGCGCGCGTCCTCAAGGCCCAGCGCACTCAATTCTTTTACCAAAAACTCGCCAAGCACCTTTTGCTTTACGGTGCTGGGAACGGTTTGGGATGTCTCACAAGAGGTCGTGTCAAAACGAACATACTCTAAAAAACGATTAATAACGCTCATACGTCCTCCTTAAAACGCCCAGTTGCCGTTCTCAAAGATTTGAACACGGCGACCGTCGCGAGTGATTGCGGTGATGGAAAGATCCTTTGTGCCGATCATGAAGTCAACGTGGATCATAGAGGTGTTAATGCCCTTTTCGTAGCACTCCTTGAGGCTGTACTTTTCGTAATCCTTGAGGGTGTTGCTAAATCCGCGACCCATTGCAAGGTGGCAGGATGCATTCTCGTCAAAGAGCGTGTTGTAGAACAAAATGCCCGAGTTGGAAATGGGGCTATCGTAAGGAACAAGCGCACATTCGCCAAGGTAAGCCGCGCCTTCGTCCATGGAGACCATTTCCTTAAGGAGCGCTTCACCCTTCTCGGCGCCTACCTCAACGGCCTTACCGTCCTCAAAGCGCATCCAGAAGTTTTCAATCAGCTGACCTTGATAAGAAAGGGGCTTGGAAGAATAAACGACACCTTCGGCAACGCCTTTTTTGGGGGAAATGAATACT
>JAGBSQ010000028.1 GCA_017631775.1 Clostridia bacterium
CAAAAAAGAAGTAGAAAAAATCATAAAATTCGCTAAGGGGTGACTATTGGTCACCTATTTTTATGTTTTCTTAATGTATTTATTGACTTTGAGCGACGAATACTGTATAATAAAAGCAAGAAAGAGAGTTCTTTTGCGGTATGGTATTTTCCTCGCTGATATTTTTATTTGCATATCTGCCGGCGGTGCTGATTATCTACTTTATCACACCCAAAAGAGGGAAGAACCTTGCATTGCTTCTCGCAAGCCTCTTTTTTTACGCTTGGGGAGAGCCGGTTTACGTATTCCTCATGATTGCATCATTAACCTTGGCATATTTGTTTGGCCTTGGCATTGGCAAAAGCCGAGCGGAGCATCCGCGCCGCGCAAAGGCACTCACCACGCTTTCGGTGTGTGTCAGCCTCTCGTTTTTGTTCTTTTTTAAGTATTATAACTTCTTTGCCATCAATCTTTCGCGCCTGCCGATGGTGAATATTCCTGCCGCCCCGGGGCTTGCGCTCCCCATTGGCATCTCTTTTTATACCTTTCAAATTATCTCCTACACGGTGGACGTTTGGCGTGGGGATTGCGCGGCACAAAGGAATTATATCCATTTTGGCGCGTATGTAACCCTCTTTCCGCAACTGATTGCCGGGCCTATCGTTCGGTATACCGAAATTGATGCCGAGCTTGCCGCGCGCCGCGAGAACGTGCAGGATTTTGCCCATGGCATTTTGCGCTTTGTTGTGGGACTTTCCAAAAAGGTTCTTTTGGGCGATGCCTTGGCGGCTGGGTACGTTTACTTTCGCGACAGTATGCGCGTGCAACCAACCGCCCTTGGCGCGTGGATGGTCGTTATACTGTATTCTTTGCATCTTTATTACGATTTTTCGGGGTACTCCGATATGGCTATCGGACTTGGACGAATGTTTGGTTTTCACTTTCCCGAAAATTTCAATTATCCGTATATCTCTCGCAGTATCACCGAGTTTTGGCGGCGGTGGCACATCTCGCTTTCCTCGTGGTTTCGCGAATACGTTTATATTCCGCTTGGCGGAAACAGGGTAGGAACCTTCAAACGCTACCGCAATTTGGCACTTGTGTGGCTGCTAACGGGATTTTGGCATGGAGCGGATTGGAACTTTGTGCTTTGGGGCGTTTATTTTGCCGTGATTTGATATTGGAGCGTGCATTTTTGCTCAAATTTTTGGAGAACGCACCGCGTGCATTGGCGCATTTTTATTCACTTTTTCTCATCGGTGTGGGGTTTCTCATCTTCTCGCACAGCGACCTTGGAGTGGCATGGAGCACCTTTTTGGCGCTTTTTGGCGCGGGAACGAGCGGCTTTATGTCGCCCACCGCACAATATACCTTCATGCGCCTAAGTCCGCTTATTGCCGTCTCCCTCATTGGGGCAACGCCCTTGCCAAAACGCGTGTGGGAGCGCCTGCAAGAGCGCCATTCGCGATGGCAAACGGCAAGCATTCTTTTTTGCATAGGCCTCTTTTTGGTGTGTGTCGCGTATTTGGTGAACTCCACGTTCAGTCCGTTTGAATACACACAATTTTGATAAAAAGAAAGGGAAGCGCATAGCGCAAAACGATAGATGAAACACCGACACGCCACCATGACCGTTGTCAGCTTTGTTTTTCTTCTTTGTTTTACAGCCATTGCCTTTTGGCTCATTCCCGATAAATCCTTTTCTGCGTGTGAGAACCGCGCCCTGCAGACCCTGCCGCAAATGAGCGTGCAAGCTCTTCTTTCGGGCGAGCTTTCGGGTGCTTATAATGACTATTACGCCGATCAATTTGTGGCAAGAGACCTTCTTGTGGGCCTCAAGGGTAGGTTAGAGCTCCTCACCGCAAAAGGGGGGAACAACGGCATTTTGCTCGGAGCCAACGGTCAGCTTGCAAAACGCTTGTTCTCGACCGCAAGAACGAACGGAAATGCGGCAGAGGATAGCGACCTCATCGATGCCGAGCACCTCAAAAACGCCGCCGCGGGCATCAACCGCGCCGCTTCGAACGCCGAGGTTCCGTTTGCTGTAATTCTAACGGGCAGAACCCTCGACGTTGCCGCTTCCGCCGTCTCCTATCCCACCGAGGAGAGCGAGCAAATGCTTGCAACCTTGCGCACAAACCTGCAAGGGGACGCAGGATATCTCGACCTTGTTCCGTTCTACCAAGACCGCTATGAGAGCGGCGAATACGTCTACTACCGCACCGACCACCATTGGACGACCCTTGGCGCATACTACGCCTATTGTGACATTATGAAGGCGTTTGGCATGGAAGAAGACATTATCCCTGCCGAAAACTTTCAAAAAGAGACCGTTTCAAGCAATTTTTACGGCACTTTTGCGGCAAAATCGGGTTTTTACTTTGTGGAGGCGGATAGCATAGAGCTATGGAATCTTGGCAATGAAGATGACTTTCTTGTAACTGCCGACGGCAGAACCCTCGATGGTGGATTTTACAACCGCGCGCACCTAAATGGGAACGATCAATATTCGGTCTTTCTCGATGGTACGCACGATGTTGTCACCATTACAAAAAAGGACGGCACAGACCGCCCGACCCTTGCAATCTTTAAGGATAGCTTTGCCAACGCGGTAGCCCCTTTTTTGGCACAGCACTTTGACCTTGTCCTATATAATCTTTCCTCACCGCGCACCGACTATACCGACGTCAGCGCCTACTCGCGCGAATGTGATGCAGACTTCGCATTGGTGCTCTACACGCTGGGGAACGTCATAGAAACCGACAAAATGAACCGTTTACGTTAGGAGATCACTATGAATATCGAAAAGAAGAAAATCATCCAATATGCCGCCTTTATCATAGGTGGACTCGTCATTGGCGCCATTCTGCTTGGCGTACTCAACGGCCTTGTGGGCAAAGGGGAGTGGAACCTTGGCTGGACCGATTACCGTTACGATGACAGCGCCTACAAGGTGGGAGAGGGAACCATTCCCGCACCTGCCGTAGAGAGCATCGATCTTGATTGGATCGACGGAAACGTGAGCGTTGTTATTTGCCAAGATGCGTATATTTCCATTACCGAAGCCGCCCCTGCCGAGCTGAGCGAAAATACAAAGGTGCATTGGCGTGTCAGCGAGGACGGTAAAACGCTCTCCATCAAATACCGCGCCTCTTCCTCTTTCTTTGGTGTGAATAAGGATAAGAACAAAGACCTCATTCTCCGCATCCCCGAAAAGCTGATGGGGCAGATCAAAAACCTCAATATCAATGCGGTTTCTTCTAATGTAACCGTTTCCAATATTATCATAGATAATATTGACGTCAAAACGGCCTCGGGCGATATTACCGTCGAACTCCCCGAAGCCACCGCATTCACCCTTACACACGAAAGCCGCCGCGGCGGCACGCCCACCATCGATTTCCCCGTGACACAAGAGGGGAACACCTACATCAGCGGCACGGATGGCATTGGGATCAATGTTAAAACCAATAGCGGCAAGGTTGCTGTTACATCGAGTAAATGAAGATAAAGTAAAAAAGGAAGGGAAAGCCCTCGGGCTTTCCCTTCTTTTATTGTTTTAGAGACTGTCAACAATCTCACAAATGTTATAAATCTCGCGTTGCGGATCTCTCCACCAGTCCATACTCCAAATACGCTTGATCTTCCATCCACGGGATTCAAGGTACTTTTGGCGGTGGTAGTCGCGCTCGCGGGCAGAGGATGCCACGCTGTAAAGCTTACCGTCGCACTCAATGCCAAGCACGTACTTGCCACCCTTGCGAACGGCAATGTCAATGCGGTAGCCACCAATACCAACTTGGGTATCAATGTCGTAGCCCTTTTCGCGCAGAGCATCTGCAACTCTTTGTGCAAACTCTGTCTCGAGCGGTGCGGCAACAATGCCGTAGGTCTCGCCAAAGGAACGCAGGATCATTTCTGCCTCGTCTCTATCCTCACGGCTGATTGCAAAGGCATATTCGAGGTATCTCTTAAGGATGCGAGGACCGTCGTTCTTGGCGTCGTCAAGCATCAGCTCGGCAGGGCGGAAGGAGGTCACAATGTGAATCTTCTTCTTTGCACGGCTGATAGCAACGTTGAGGCGGTTGTCGCCACCCTTTTGGTTGAGCCAACCAAAGTTATGGATGAGGCGTCCGCTTGTGTTCTTGGCGTAGCCGATAGAGAACATAATGACGTCGCGCTCATCACCCTGTACGCTTTCAATGTTCTTAACAAAGAAGCCGGTGTCCTCACCGTTGTCCTTACGGTTCATTTCGGAGCGAACGATAGAGCCGAACTTGGGATCCTTAACCGATTCTTCATCAATTACGTCATAAATCATATCGCGTTGCGATACGTTGAATGCGATAACACCAATGGTCTCGTTGTTTTGTCTTGTTGCAAAGAACTCCTTAA
>JAGBSQ010000241.1 GCA_017631775.1 Clostridia bacterium
AACGATCGGAATAAGGATACCGAAGGTTCCCCAAGAAGTACCGGTTGCAAAAGCAAGTACACAAGCAACCAAGAAGATGATTGCGGGCAGGAAGAGGTTGAGTCCTGCTGCTGCACTGTTCATCAAGTCTGCTACAAAGTACTTAGCACCCATAAGAGAGGTGATGTTCTTGAGCGCAGTTGCAAAGGTAAGAATAAGAATTGCAGGAACCATTGCAATAAAGCCGGAAGGAATTGCTTCCATCATATCCTTAAGGTTCATAGACTTGCGGAATGCATAGTAGATCAAAGAAATGACCAGCGTAATCATACCGCCCCAAGGAAGTGCTACGGTTGCATCGGTGTTGGAGAATGCGGTGATGAAATCTTCACCGTCGAGAATACCGCCGTTGTAAACAAGTGCAAATACGCAAACAACAATGAGAACTGCGATCGGGAAAATCAGGTCAATGATTCTGCCCTTTGCGGAAGGCTCTACTTCTTTGGATTCTGCTCTGTCACCGGTTGTGTAAAGGTCGCCGTTGTTAATAGCGTTAAACTCGTGAGTTCTCATAGAACCGTAGTCAAAGCCAAGAATTGCAAGACCGATGATAAATACAAAGGTCAGGAGCGAGTAGAAGTTGAACGGAATAGCGGAAATGAAGAGGTCAAGACCCTTGCCATCTTCTGCATATTGAGAAACTGCTGCTGCCCAGCTGGAGATGGGCGCAATCATACAAACAGGAGCCGCGGTTGCATCAATGATGTAAGCAAGCTTTGCGCGAGAAACCTTGTGTGCATCGGTTACGGGGCGCATAACGGAGCCAACGGTGAGGCAGTTGAAATAGTCGTCAACAAAGATCAAAACGCCAAGAACAAAGGTAGCAAGAATTGCGCCTACACGGGTTTTGATGTGGGTTTGTGCCCACTTACCAAACGCTGCAGAACCACCTGCCTTGTTGATAAGAGCTACAAGAATGCCAAGCTCAACCAAGAAGATAAAGATACCTGCTGTATCGCTTACAGCGGGAATAAGTGCCTCGGTGAGAGCGGCGTCAATGGTGGTGATGGGGTTGAAGTTGGTGTAAAGCAATGCACCGGAAACGATACCGATGAAAAGCGAGCTATACACTTCTTTGGTAATTAGAGCAAGTCCGATTGCGATAACAGGAGGAATGAGTGCCCAGAAGTTGCCGCGAACCTGTGCGCTACCGCCGCAGGTTTCACAAGCTTCACCGTCTACAAGACCGGTGGAATGACAGTCAATGCAAGCGACTTCGCTCATAGCGCCGCCGGTAATGCCGGCAACTACCAACAAAGCAATGATAACAAGCGCTGCTACTGCCAAAGTGATTTTTTGTGCTTTTGACATAAGTTTTTTCCTTTCTTTTAAAGCCTTCAAAGCAAGAATAAAAGAAAAAGCGTAGCGGAACGCTACGCAACAAAACGGTATGGGAGCTTCTGTTTTCCCGACGTTTCATTGATAGTTCTCCACTTTCGTGACAGTGAATACGGTGTTTCCGCACTCCCCAGCTAAGCCGATTGGAAAAAAATCGGTTTGCTTCGGCAAAATTTCCTTTTGCGCGTTCCCTTTTTCCGAGAATTGCTCGCGCGACTCATAAATTTTGCGCCTCTATCTTTTGATCATCGCATTGAAAATGCTTTTATTGATGTATTCAGTATATCATCCTTTTTTATAATTGTCAATGGATTTTTCATATTTTTGCCATATAAAATTGACAAACCGCGAAAAAAGTGCTACAATAAATGTGAAAGAGGTGATTGAAATGGAAAAAGTCACAAAAAAGCGCCAATCCAATTGCGAGGATTGCGTGTTTTACGATTACGATGAGGATTGGGAGACCTACTCCTGCCAAATGAATTTGGATGAGGACGAAATGGTTCGTTTTTTAACACAAAAGCACCAATCCTGCCCGTATTACCGTTATTACGACGAGTACAAAAGCGTGCAAAAGCAAAATTAACTTCCATTTGCTCTTGACAACTGCTGCAAATCGAGTTATACTATAACTGTAAACTATATTTTTTTAGGAGGAAAACCTTATGGAAAACGGCACTAACACCAACAACAACCAAATTTTAGCAATTGCAAGTTTTAAGAAAAAATCTTGGCCCTGGCTCTTTGTCTTACTCGCTGCCCTCACCTTTATCGTTCCCTTCATCATTGTTTATATCGAATTTTTCGGTTCCTATTGCCTCTGCTCTCGTTGCCTCAATATTTGGGATTATTTCTATTTCCATCAAACCGAGCTCTTCGTAGGCACTCTCATTACAACCGGTGCTCTGCTCCTGATTGCTATTCTTGGCGCAATCATTTTTGTTCGCAAGCAAGCCCTTGTTATTACAAATTCTACAATCATCTACAAAAAAGGTCGCAAACTGATCCAAATTCCCCTTTCCACCATTCAAAACATTGATACCGGTGCGAAGAGCCTTTTGGTAAACGTTCCTTTTAAGAAATTCAGATTTAAGAAATTGCAAAACAAAAAGGAACTTTACGACGTTCTTTATACACAATTGGCAAGCACTGCTACAACTGCCGTTTACACAAACGTTTCTTACTATCAAGAAAACAACTAACAACAATTATTATGCAAACTAATTTGCCGGCCTTGTAAAATATTTTTATAAAAGGCTTTACAATATCTTTATAGTATGTTATACTATAATAAATAGCAATACTTTGAGTGAGTATTACGGCAAAAAGTTTGGAGGACATTCAAATGAGAAAGAAATTTAGAAAAACAGCGCCCAACGCTTTGGCAACCGGCGTTTTTAAAAAGAGAAAGTGGCCCTGGCTGCTTGTTCTGGTAGGCGCGCTTTGCCCTATTCTCCCCTTGGCATTCTTTGCAAAGGAGTTCTTTATTGACAAGTGCACCTATTGCGAAACCTTTATGCAACACTTGGCTCCCCACATTCCTTTTTTGGCAAAAGCAGTTGTCATTTTTGTTGCAGTTCTCGTGATTGCCATCCTCTTTATGGTATACCCCAAGCGTAGCCTTGTTGTTACCGCTTGCAAGGTCATTTACAAAAAAGGACGCAAGGAAACTCCCATTCCCTTTACTGCCGTTGATCGCATCGACGTTCGCGGCCGCAACGGTATCATCGTTCGCGTTTCTACCGAGAAGTTCAAGTTTAAAAAGCTGAAGAACAGAAAAGAGATTTACGATGCTCTTCTCCTCGGTATTCAAAACAACGCAAAAATGATGACCGAAATTGACGGCATTACCGTTGAATCCACTCAAGAATCTACATTGACAAAGCTTACCGAAAGCAAGATCCGTTACTTTAAAACTCTGCTTGACAAGGGTTCTATCGACGAAAAGCAATTTGCTGCTTACGTAGAAACCGCTTTGGAAACTCAATAATTCTACTCAACTACATTAAGGGCGCGGAATTTCCGCGCCCTTGGAATTATCATTTTAAATTGCACAATCAGAAAGGATTTAAGCGATGAAGGTTACATTTATGGGTGCAGGAAGCACCGTATTCTCCAAAAACGTTCTTGGCGACACCATGCTTTGCGACTGCTTCCACGACGTGGAAATTGCGCTTTATGACATTGACCCCGACCGTTTGGAGGAATCTTATCTTGTAATTGAGGGTATGAACAAGACCATCAATCAAAATCGCGCAACTATTAAAAAGTATCTCGGTATTCCCCAAAGAAAGGATGCTCTGCGCGGTGCCGATTTTGTTGTAAATGCCATTCAAGTCGGTCTTTATGACCCTTGCACCATCATCGACTTTGAAATCCCGAAGAAATACGGTCTGCGCCAAACCATTGGTGATACGCTCGGCATTGGCGGCATTATGCGCGGCTTGCGTACCATTCACGTAATGAAGGGCTTTGCCGAGGATATAGAGGAGGTTTGCCCAAACGCGTGGTTCCTCAACTATACCAATCCCATGGCTATCCTTTCGGGCTATATGCAACGCTACACAAAGGTTAAGACAGTTGGTCTTTGCCACAGCGTTCAAGTTTGCGCGCCCGTTCTTCTTGATATTCTTGGATTTGATATTGACCCCAAGACCATTCAAACCAAAATTGCGGGTATTAACCACATGGCTTGGTTGCTTGAGATTTTTGACAAGGACGGCAACGATCTCTACCCCGAAATCAAACGTCGCGCAAAGGAAAAGAACGCAACCCAAAAGCATTGGGATATGGTTCGCTTTGACTACATTGAAAAGCTCGGCTATTACTGCACCGAAAGCAGTGAGCACAATGCAGAGTACAATCCTTTCTACATCAAGCCCGGTCGCGAGGATCTGATTGAAAAGTTCAACATTCCGCTTGACGAATATCCGCGCCGCTGCATCAACCAAATCGCGGCTTGGCAAAAGCAAAAGGAAGAGATTCTCAATGGCGGCAACGTTCAACATACGCGTTCTCACGAGTATGCATCCCGCATTATGGAAGCGATTTGGACAAACACTCCCTTTAAGATTGGCGGTAACGTCCTCAATAACGGTTGCATCTCCAACCTGCCTCGCGAGGCTTGCGTTGAGGTTCCCTGCCTTGTTGACAACAACGGCGTAACACCTACTTATGTTGGTGACCTGCCTCTCCAACTCGCGGCTATGAACTGCTCGAACATCTATCCGCAGCTCCTCACCATCGAGGCAGCTCGCACGGGCAAGATCGAGTATCTCTATCAGGCAGCTATGATGGATCCTCACACAGGTGCACAACTCTCTACCGACGAAATCGTAGCCATGTGCAACGACCTCGTAGAAGCACACACAAAAGCAGGATATCCTGTGTTTTAATTGAATAGGACGCGGTTTTTCGTGGGGAAAACTTCTTGCAAGAAGTTTTCCCCACACC
>JAGBSQ010000242.1 GCA_017631775.1 Clostridia bacterium
CGTCTCTTGTCTCTGCGAGCGGACGATACTTTTTTCTTCGGTACTGCCATGTCTACACCTCCTCTTAATTCTCTTCCTTATCTTCCTCATTTTTGTCAAACAGCTTCTTCAGCACGGCAAGCCGCGGATCCGGTTCAAACAGGGAACAACCGCAATCGCCAAGGCGTTTTGGTTTTCCGCATTTGGGGCATAGGCCGGGGCAATCCTCTTGGCAAAGAAAACGCATGGGGAATGAGAGAAGAAGCTCCTCGCGGATTTCTTCGTCGAGATCGAGCATGCCGTCTTTAATTACGGCGTATTCGTCTACGTTCTCCTCCAATTGTTCCTCTGTAAGGGTCCCCTCCGCAGCGACCGTCCGTTCAAGCTGAACGGCAAAGTCTCCGCTGACGGGCTCCAGACAACGCGCGCACTCGGTGCGGTAAGCTACGGTTGCCGTGAGATCAAGATGCATATATCCTGCCTCGTCGGTAACGTCACCAACCACGTGTGCATCGCCATCGAACTGGGCGCCATCCGGAAGATCGGGCGTGAGCAGATAGTCAATATGAATATGTTTCGTTTCGCCGCGAAGCATCGGACGCATATCCAAAACCATACTATCTTCCTCCCATTTTTCGGTTGACATAAAATGCGACATTAAATATTATAACCGCTTTTATTCTATTTGTCAATAGTTTTTTTACATTTTTCCAATCATTTTGCACAAATTGGCACTCAGGCGAGCAAAATTGCCCATTCTGCGCGACCGAGTTTCAAAGATGTGCCAATTCCCTCTTTTGTGAGAGCATTTGCACTTCCCTTTGGAATAGAAAAGGTTTTCTCTTCGCCCATATTGGCAAAAACGAGAATGCGCTCACCTTTTGTTTTTCTCTCAAAAACAAAAGAGGTTGCATTGTGCTCGAGGAAGCGGAAGTCTCCGTCCGTCAGCGCCGGGTGTTCCCTGCGGAGTTTGCCAAGCGCGCGATAGTGGGAAAGCAGGTCGGCATCTTCTCTTCCCCAAGGGAAGGGCATGCGGCAGAAGGGGTCTCCATACCCCTCTTGGCCTGCCTCGTCGCCATAGTAGACCGACGGCACACCGTAGGCGGTAAACTGCAAAACAGATGCCAATTTGATGAGCGTGAGTGCGTTTTTGCGCTCTTCCTCACTCAAAGAGAGGTGCGCGAGCGTGTCATTGGGCAGACACTCACCCTTGCCGCCATCCCCCAACAGGGTGAGGATGCGCGCGGTATCGTGGGTGCCCAAAAGGTTCATAAGACTATGCGAAACCGCCCTTGGATAAGAGGCGTAAATTTCGGTTAAGATGTGATAAAAGGTCTCGGCATCTCCGTCGCGCAAAAGCGCGAGAACGGCATTGCGGAAGGGATAGTTCATAACGCTGTCGAGCTGGTCGCCCGAAAGATAGCGGCGGCGGTTGCCGTATGCAATCTTGTCGGCGGCGTTCTCCCACACCTCGCCAATGATAAGACCTTCGTTTTTTGTGTTTTTCTTCACCACGTGGCGCAATTCGTCAAGAAAATCGTTTGAGAGTTCGTCGGCAACGTCAAGTCGCCAACCGTCAACGCCTCTCTCTGTCCACTTTGCAATCACGCCTTGCTCGCCCGTAAAATAGCGGCGGCAATCTTCCTCTTGGTGATTGAGGCGCGGCAGAATTTTAATGTTCCACCAGCACTCGTAATCGTTGGGGAATTTGCGGAAGTGATACCACTTGGCATAGGGCGAATTTTGGGATTGATACGCGCCCTCTTCCCCATAGCTTGCTCGGTGGTTGAAGTAGCGGCTATCGTCGCCCGTGTGGTTGAAAACACCATCGAGGACGATCTTTATTCCGCGCGCATGCGCCTCGCGAATGAGGGTATCAAAAGCTTCCTCGCTGCCGAGAAACTCGTCGATTTTTTCATAATCTCCGGTATCGTAGCGATGGTTGGAATAGGCCTTGAAGATGGGGGAAAGATACAAAACCGTGACGCCCAAAGAGGCGAGATAGTCGAGTTTTTCAACAACGCCCCACAAATTTCCGCCAAAAAAGACGTTGTTGGCAATTTCGTCACCGTTCTTTTTGGGGTATTGCGGAATGCCGTTTACCCAATCGGGGTTGATGACGGCATCGTAATTGGGCGTGGCCTCTCCTTCCCCACGGCAGAAGCGGTCAAGGAAGATGTGATACATCACACCGCCTGCAAACCAAGAGGGCGTTTGGAAGTCTTTTTTGTAGACCAGTAAGCGAAAACGGCTGCCGCTCTCTCGCTCAAAGGCGAGGTCAACGTTGTTGGGGGTGTGCGAAAAGAGGGTATCCCAGCCGCGCACCAAGAGCAATTCATAATAGAACAAACCGCTCTCCTCTGCCCCACACAAAGCGGCGGTATCGAGGGTGAGCTTGTAGCAATCGGTGCCTTTTTGGGTCTTTTCGAGGTGGAGCGGAAGGTCGCGCCACTCTCCACCGTCGGGGGCAATTCGACAAACCACAGCTGCCGCTCCCCACGCGCGTGAAAGAGACAAACAAAGCGTCAGCTTTGCCCCTTTTGGCACAGCGCCCGGTGTTGCCGTTTTATGACCGCCCTCCTCCCACCAAAGGTGGTACGGTGCGGTTTTTTCGATGGCATCGTGTAATCGAATTAGCATTTTATAATCTTGGGGGAAGACCGTTTGCAGTCTCCCCCACAGCCTTTCAAAAAGGATTATTTTACTTTTCTAAGTCCCCAAATGCGGTCGGCGTACTCCTCGATGGAGCGGTCGGCTGCAAATTTGCCTGCGGCGGCAATGTTGAGAAGGGACATGCGGTTCCAAGCATCCTTATCGGCATAGGCATTGATCATGGCCTTGTGCGTTTGATAGTAGGACTCGAAATCTGCCAAGCACATATAGGGGTCTGCCACACCGTGGCCGTTGTTGAGAAGGTATGCGGCAATGTCAGAGAAGGACTCGCCTGCAAAGCCCGTGGAAAGATATTTTACAATACGTGTAAGTCTTTCGTTGGACATATAATAGTTTGCCGCGCTATAGCCGCTGAGCCAAAGTTGTTCTACCTCGGTTGCGGTCAAGCCAAAGATGAAGATGTTATCTTTGCCTACGGCCTCTTGCATTTCTACGTTTGCGCCGTCAAGCGTGCCGATGGTGAGGGCACCGTTGATCATAAGCTTCATGCAACCCGTACCGCTCGCCTCTTTGCCTGCAAGCGAGATCTGCTCGCTGATCTCAGCCGAGGGAATGAGCGCCTCTGCCATGCTGACGCTGTAGTTTTCGAGGAAGACGACGTTGAGCTTTTCCTTGATCTTCGGGTTTTGGTCGATGTCCTTGCTGATCATGCAAAGCAGCTTGATGATGCGCTTTGCCATATCGTAGCCGGGAGCGGCTTTTGCGCCAAAAATAAAGGTTTGCGGTTGCATTTCAAGGTCGGGATTTTCTTTGAGGTCGAGATAAAGACCGATGATGTTGAGCGCATTGAGGAGCTGTCTCTTGTACTCGTGCAAACGCTTGATTTGTACATCGAATACCGAGTGCGTGTCGATGATTTTGCCGGTTTTTTCTTTTACCATGTGTGCGAAATTGACCTTGTTTTGGTGCTTGATGGCGCGCACGCGGTTGCGAACTTCGGCGTCATCGGCAAACTTGGCAAAGTCGGAAAGAGACTCGGGGCAGTGGCGGTAATCGGTGCCAATGCACTCGTCAAGAAGAGCCGCCAAGCCGGGGTTGGAGTAGCACAACCAGCGGCGGTGTGCCACACCGTTGGTAACGTTATCGAACTTGTAAGGGTACATTTTGTAGAAATCTTTGAACGTGCTATCCTTGAGAATGCTCGAGTGCAACTCGGATACACCGTTGACAGAGCGCGAGCCAATAACCGAAAGGTTTGCCATGCGAACCTGTCCGTAGCCGACAATACTCATGCCCGAAATGCGGTTCCAGTTGCCGGGGAAAGCGTTCCAAGCCTCTTTGCAGAAGCGTTCGTTGATTTCTTTTACGATCATATAGATGCGAGGGAGCTTGAGGCGGAAGAGATCCTCGTTCCAAGTTTCAAGTGCCTCGGGCATAACCGTGTGGTTGGTGTAAGAAACAGTACGGGTAACAATATCCCATGCCTTTTCCCAAGAGAAGAAATAATCGTCGATGAGAATGCGCATCAATTCGGGAATGCAAAGCGCGGGGTGGGTGTCGTTGATGTGGATTGCCACCTTTTCGGGCAGGTTATCCAATCTGCCGTAAACCGCCATATGGTCGCGGATAATGCTTTGAATGGATGCGGAAACCAAGAAATACTGTTGCGACAGACGAAGCAGCTTGCCCTCGGTGTGATTGTCGGAGGGATAGAGCACCTTGGAGATGATTTCGGCATTTGTGCTCTGCTCTACCGCTTGGGTGTACTGTCCCTGTGTAAAGAGGCGCATATCGAATTTTTGAATGTTTCTCGCTCTCCAAAGGCGGAGCTGGCTGACAGCGGAGCTATCGGCACCCGAGATCATCATATCGTAAGGAACTGCCTCAATCTCTTCGGCGTCCTCATAAAGAATTTCGCAATGTCCGTCAAGCTTCCACTCCTCGCGCACGCGTCCGCCAAAGCGAACCTTGTAGGTGCGGTCGGTACGCGGAACGAGCCAAACCTCGCCACCGGGCAACCAAACGTCAGGGGTCTCCACTTGAATGCCGTCTACGATCATTTGCTTAAAAAGACCGTATTCGTAGCAGATGGAAAATCCGGTTGCGGGATAGTCGAGGGAAGAAAGCGAATCCATAAAGCAAGCGGCGAGACGACCAAGACCGCCGTTGCCAAGACCTGCATCGGGTTCACATTCGTAAAGATCTTCAAGCTTGAAGCCAAGCTTTGCGAGGGCTTTTTCGTAAGCAGTTGCAAGACCGAGGTTGTGCAAATTGGTTTTGAGCGAGCGACCGAGCAAAAACTCCATGCACATATAGTACACGCGCTTGGCTCCCGCCTCGTTTACCTTCTTTTTGTAAGCGGAGCGTTTGTCGCTGAGAATGTTCTTTACGGTGATCGCCGCAGCCTTATACATTTGGTCGCGCGATGCTTCTTTTGCACTGCATCCAAAATGGCGTTGCAGAACGCCCTCGATGAGCTGTTTGACTTCGGTACTGTTGGGGGAATAATTCATAATTCGTTTGGGCCTCCGTGGGGTATCTGTTTTGGGGATTGTGGGTTTTATCTTTGATGTTTTACGGCGGCACCAAGGCACCGCCCTACAAGTGAATGTTTAGTGTACGAAATTTTATTTTTTATCTAACGCATATCGCAAAATCAAAACTTTGTATGTCATCCTGAGCTTGTCGAAGTTTCACCGAGTGAAGAACGAGGTGAAACCGAGGAGCGACAGCGACGAAGGGATCTCCTGACGAGTTTTGGTGGCTTGCTTACACGAATGTAACATCCAAACAAAAGCCACCAAGATTTCAAACGAGATCCCGCGTCGGCTAAAAGCCTCGCGCTTTTTCCTCGCTCTTCGCTCAGAAAAAGTTCGACTTCGCTCAGGATGACATGCTGGTTGTTTGATTTGTGGTATGCGTTTGTTTTTGCGGGATGCCGAGGACGTCATCCCCTACAAGGGACTCATCAACTCTGCACTCTATTACACTTCTCTATACATCTGCAAAAATTGCTGTCCCGATGTGTTCCAAGAGAAGACGGGGGTCATGATTTTGCGCACGAACTTTTTGCGCAAAGGGGCATCGTTCCAAAGCGCGATTGCCGCCTCGGTTCTATCTTTGAGTTCGGCGGAGAGATAGGTGGCAAAGGTGAAGCCGTTGCCCTGAATTTTGTTACCGTCCATCCAAAAAGGCTTGATGGAGTCGTAAAGTCCGCCGGTCTCTCTGACAACGGGAATGGCTCCGTAGCGAGAAGCGATC
>JAGBSQ010000243.1 GCA_017631775.1 Clostridia bacterium
AGCATGTACACCTGCGGTCCCACGGTTTATCACTTTGCGCACATTGGCAACCTGCGTACTTACAGTATGGAAGATATCCTTGACCGTTACTTCCGTTACAGCGGTTACGACGTTACCCGTGTTATGAACATTACCGACGTTGGTCACTTGACCTCCGATGCTGACACAGGCGAAGACAAGATGCTCAAGGGCGCAAAGCGCGAAAAGAAGACCGTCATGGAAATCGCGCAATTCTACACCGAAAAATTCTTTGAGGACTGCAAGGCGCTCAACATTCGCCGCCCCGAGGTGGTAGAGCCTGCAACCTCTTGCATCGATGAATTCATCAAGGTTATCGAGTCGCTCCTCGAAAAAGGCTATGCTTACGAGGCAGGCGGAAACATCTACTTTGATACCTCTAAGCTCAACCAATACTACGTGTTTAACAACTTTGAGGAAGAAGACCTCGCAGTTGGCGTGCGCGATGGCGTTGAAGCCGACGGTAACAAAAAGAACAAGGCAGACTTTGTTCTGTGGTTCACCAAGTCCAAGTTCGACGACCAAGAGCTCAAGTGGGATAGCCCCTGGGGCATTGGTTACCCCGGTTGGCACATTGAGTGCTCTTGCATCAGTATGAAGCACCTTGGTGAGCGTCTTGACGTTCACTGCGGCGGCATTGATAACGCGTTCCCGCACCACACCAACGAGATTGCACAGTCCGAGGCGCACCTTGGCCACAAGTGGTGCAATTATTGGATGCACGTATTGCATCTGAACACCAACTCCGGCAAAATGAGCAAATCCAAGGGCGAGTTCCTGACCGTTTCTCTTCTTATCGAAAAGGGATTTGACCCCATGATGTACCGCTTCTTCTGCCTGCAATCGCACTACCGCAAGTCTTTGGTTTTCTCTTGGGAGAACATGGAGAATGCAAAGGTAGCATACAACAAGCTCATCGCGCGCATTGCAACGCTGAAGGACGACGGTGCTGTTGACGAGGCTGCTCTTGCCGAGCTCAAGGCGGGCTTTGTAAAGGCTCTTGACAATGACCTCAACACTTCCTTGGCGGTTACTGCGGTTTATGACGCACTCAAGGCAAAAACCAACGATGCTACCAAAAAAGCCGCTCTTGCCGACTTTGATACCGTCCTCTGCCTCAACCTGCTCGAAAACGCCGCAAAGCTGAACGAAGCAAAGGAAGAAAAGGCAGAAGCACCTGCAAGCGACGATCCCTTTATTGCCGAAATCGAGCAACTCATTGTTGCGCGTAAGGAAGCAAAGAAGAACAAGGACTTTGCCGAGGCAGACCGCATTCGTGCATACCTCTTGGAAAAAGGCGTTACCTTGATTGACAGCAGAGAAGGCACCACCTACAAAATCGAGGCCTGATATGCTTCAAAAGATAAAAGCTTTATGGACAAAGCACCGCGAGGTGCTAATGTATCTCATCTTTGGCGGACTGACCACGGTAGTGGATTGGGCAGTTAGCTATCTGCTCTACTTTTTGTGGGGTTCTGCCATCGAAGAGAGCGCGGCGCTCATTCACGTTGCCAACACCATTGCGTGGGCGGCGGCGGTGACCTTTGCCTACGTTACCAACCGCATTTGGGTGTTTGAAAGCACACGCAAAGGCTTTTTGCCCGTTCTTGGGGAGCTCGCCTCCTTTGCGGGCGGACGCGTTTTGACCCTCCTTTTGCAAGAAGCCATGTTTGTAGTATTCTTCCATTGGCTTGGCATCAGCGAGTTCATCGTCAAAATCATTGCCGCGGTTTTGGTTGTCATCGCAAACTACTTTATCAGCAAGCTGTTTGTGTTCAAAAACAAAAAAGAAAAATAAAAAAAGCTGCCGCTCCTCATTGAGGAGCGGCAGTTTTTTATTTGAGCATCATTATCAAAATCGCAATGCCGTAAAGGATCACGAGGTGAGCGGGGTAAAAGATGTAGAACACGTATTTCATTTTGGCTTTTCCGCGCTCGCCGTTGTAGAGGAGGAGGAGCGGCAGGGTCAAAAGCGACCACAATTGCACGGGTTGTGTGGGAGTGGCAAGCAGGCCGCAATAAAGCGCTCTTACAATCAGCAGGGCGCAAGCGCCACCGATTTGCCAAGGGCGACTTGGCATAAAATAAACAACAACGGGCAAAAGAATGCCCCAAATGCCGTAGTCGAGGTCAAAATCCGTTCCCTTTAAAAACTGCGGCAGAACAAACACAAAGAATGCCACAAACGCAAGGGCGGCAACCGAGGCAAGACGAACGCCAAGCCCCTTGCCCTTCAAAATGCCGTCCAGCGAGAAGACGGTGATAATGGCAAGCGAAAAGGTGACGAGAATTCCTTGATAAAGACTGCCCATCGCCACAAAATAAACGACCTGAAAGACCAGCGCCATGGCACCGATCATGCCAAGATATTTGGCGCGGTTTTTGGTGTAGCGACAGCCTTCGGCAATCATGTAGGCAAAAATAGGGAAGGCAATGCGGCCGATGATGCGAAAGATGGCAACCGTGGGGAAGAACAAAAGTCCTATGTGGTCGCAAAGCATGCTCATCATGGCAATAATTTTGAGTTGATTGTTGGTAAGACCAAACTTGGGTTTTTGAATTGATTTCATAACAAAACCTTTCGGGGTGGAAGATACACCCATTATATCACAAAATGTCAAAAAATGCAATACCTAATAAAAAGGACACCCGAAGGTGTCCTTTTGCTTGCTTAATTCGTTTTGGGGACGTAGATGACAAAGTGTGTGCCGGTTTCCATCGAGGCAACAGTGTCGGCAGTGGGGTTTTTGATGGCTACGTTAAAGCCGACGTATTGGTAGTTGCTCCACCAAGCTTCGTCTACAATGCAACCGAGGAAGGTGTTGTCACCGCGAGCGGTGGGAGCGGTACCAAGCTTTACAAAGCGCTCGGGGCGGAATTGGTAGCCGTCGTCCAAGCGAATGACCGAGCCTATGGGCATCTCATTTTTGGAGATGATGCGGGTGGCAATAAAGTTGATCAAATTGTTTTCAACACAGTTCTCGGCACTCATCAAATTGCTGGTGGTTTTGTTGGTGGAGAAATAGTATGCAAACAACGTGTAATCAAGATCGAGCTTTTCGTAATTGTCGGGGTTCAGGCCAAGACCTGTCAGGTAGGTCTTGTCGTTATCGGTGAGAGTGGGATCAAATGCAGGAGCCTTGGGAACGTAGATGCGCATGCCCCAACCGTCGTTATAGGTAACGGTTTTGCCATCTGTTCTGGAGATGTTGAAGGCAAGGAACTTGTACAATTTATACAGGTTTGCATCAATTACCAAATCCGCGGTGCTGTTATCGCGGCGGGAAAGGGAGTTTTTGGTTCCGGCTTTTTGCCAACCCTCCAAGCGGTATTTGTATCCCTCGTTAACGTGAATGATAGAGCCTGCGGGCAAGGTTTGCGAGGTAAAGAGCTTGGTTACAATATATTGCGGGCTGTTGCTCTCGCTCTTTGCAAGGGTTGCCTGCGCGCGAAGGGTAGAGAAGTAATATCCCCAATA
>JAGBSQ010000244.1 GCA_017631775.1 Clostridia bacterium
AAATAAACACGGGCGATTCGTGAATCGCCCCTACAGACTGTATTATAATTTTGATTGTAAGGGCGACCATTGGTCGCCCGTCTTTGTCTATTTATAATCGTTTATAACACCTCATCCGTCAGCCGACAAGCGGCTGCCACCTTCCCCCGCTGGGGAAGGCTTCTTATAGTTCCCCTTGGCAAAACAACTCTCTTAACGGGCAGGGTCTTGGAGGGTCTCGCTGCGGCTCGGTCACGCTCGGGCTCTGACACCACACCGTGGTGTCATTCACTCCCCTCACGCCGCTTCGCTACCCAACCGTTTGCGATAGCCAAAGCGAAGTTTTACTTCGCGCCGCCCGTCTATCCGTGTACTAACAACTCTATTTAGATATTATTGTTAGAAAGTTTTTGGGAAGGGGTGCGGGGGAACCCCTTTTTTCAAAAAGGGTTCCCCCGCAATCATTCACAAACTTTATTCTGCTGTATAGTTATCGAAATAGCCTTGGATCCAGATGATAGGAGTACCCTTATCGCCGGAGCCGGAGGTGAGGTCGCAGAGCGAACCGATCAGGTCGGTCAGACGGCGGGGGGTAGTACCTTCGGAGATCATTTGACCAACGAGGTTGTCATCTTTTTCGTGAATTTTTGCTTTAATAGCTTCTTTGAGTTCTTCGCCTTCGAGGTTAGAGAAATCGTTATCAGCCAAATACTTGAGTTTAAGCTCGTTGGGGGTTCCTTCAAGACCCTTGGTGTAAGCAGGAGCAACAACCGGGTCAGCGAGTTCCCAAATCTTGCCTACGGGATCCTTAAAAGCGCCGTCACCGTAAACCATAACCTCAACGCGTTTGCCGGTAGCTTGGAAGAGTTTTTCTTGAATAGCATCTACAACGGGTTGGCAGTCACGGGGGAAGAGCTTTACTTGATCTTCTGTCGCCTTGTTAGAGCCCAAGAGACCGTAGTCAGCGTTAAATCCGGAGCCGTTTACGGGAGCATTGAGAATTTCATCGAGACCGAGAACAACCTCGGCACCTGCTGCCTTGAGGATGCGCTTTGTACGTGCGCGGGTGTGAATATCACAGCAGAGTACGTTCTTTGTGTAGGGGAGGATAGCCTTTGCATTGTTTGCAAAGATGATTTCCGCCTCGGCACCGCATTCACGAATAAGGCTCTCGTAGTATTCTACGTAGTCAACACCGGTAAAGGTGTGCTTTTCGTAGCCAAAGAGCTCGCGGTATTTTTCAAGAGTGAGAACGTCGCGGTAGGGATTGACATCCTTAGCGTCAACAGCTTCCATGCTGATGAGGTGGTTTCCAACCTCGTCAGAGGGGTAGGAGAGCATCAAAACGACCTTTTTAGCTCCCTTTGCAATGCCGCGCAAGCAGATGGCAAAACGGTTGCGGCTGAGAATGGGGAAGATAACACCAACGGTCTCGCCGCCAAATTTATTTTTGATGTCTGTAGCGATGTCGTCAACGGTTGCATAGTTGCCTTGTGCGCGAGCCACAACGGCTTCGGTCATAGCAACGATGTCTCTATCACGGAAGGGAACGCCCTCAATACGGGAAGCTTCCAAAACAGACTCTGCAACGATATCCACAATGTTGTCGCCGTTTCGAATAATGGGAGCTCTTACTCCGCGCGAAACAGTACCGAACATACGACTCATAAAAAAACAACTCCTTTTGTTTATAAATTAGGGGGGTCATTAAACAAAACTTGACATATTATTATACCACACTGCGCCCATCATTTCAACATTTTTTGCAAAAAAAAATGAAAAAATGTAAAAGGAAAAAACAGAAAAGCCAACGGCATCCCGACCGTTGGCTTTCATCGTTTGGTTTTATTCTTCTGCGCTGTCGGTTTCCTCGGTGGGGGCGCTTTCTTCTTTTTCCTCTTCCGCTACCTCAATGGGAGTTTCGAGTGCTTTTTGCATCAGCTCTTCGGCAGCGGCGAGTTCCTTGTGGGTGACAAGGCGCGTGGAGGAAGGAATTCCCCACTTGAGGCTGCGGTTTGCAAAGGTAAAGGTGCCATCGGGCAAAACGACCGTCTCAAGGGCGTCACAGCCGCTAAAAATGCCTGTTTTCAATCTTACGTGCGAATTGGCAAACAAAACGGTCTCAAGGCAGAGGCAATCCTTAAACGCCTCGTTATCAACGTTTTTCAGCGATGCGGGCAAGCTGATCTCTTTGAGCGAGAGACAACCCCAAAAGGCTCTGTCCTCAATTCTTTTAAGAAGGGGGGAGACCTCGATTACCTCAAGCGAGGTGCATTTTGCAAAGGCTTCTGCCTCAATTTTTACCAAAGTTTCGGGCAGGGTGATTTTTTGGAGAGAGAAGCAATGGGAGAACATGTGCTCTTCCAATTCCTTTAAGTTTGCTTCAATGGTGACCGTCTTTAGTGCGCCACAGTAAGAGAAGCAGGAAGGCGCGATATCTTGAACGGCAGCAGGAATGCAAATTTCTTCAATCGACGTGCAACCCATAAACGCCGAGTGACCGATACGCTTGACGTCGGAGGGGATGGCCAAGCTTGCGAGCTTTTGGCAATGTGCAAAAGCGGCGTTGCCAATGTAGTTGATGTGGTCGGGGAGCTCAACGGTTTCAAGATTGGAACAGCAGGAGAACGTGTAGTCGGCAACAACGCGAATGGCGGTGGGCATGTGAACCTTTGTGAGCGAGTAGCAATCGCTAAAGGCACCAATGCCAACGTAAACGATCTGGTCGCCGAGTGTAACCTCGCGCAAGGAGGTGCAACGGGCGAAAATATAACGGCCGAGCGTGCGAACGCTCTCGGGAATGGTGACGGATTTGAGAGAGCGACAACCCCAAAACGTGCAACGGTGCAGGTCGGTAATTCCTTCGGGCAGAGTAATCTCCTCAAGGCTTTCGCAATCTGCAAAGGCGTAGCGGCCAAGGTACTCAATAGATGCCGAAAGCACTACGTGACGCAAAGCGGTGCATCCCTTAAACGAGCAGTCTCCCAGGGAGACTACCGAGCGGGGCAGGAGCAACGCCGTCATAGAGGTACAGCCCTCAAAGGCGTGGTCACCGATCAAACGGAGGCCCGAAGGGAAGATCACCTGCAAAAGATTGGAGCAATCCTGAAAGGCGCGCGGGCCAATGGTGGCAACGCGGCGGCCGAGAACAACACGCGTAATATAGGTGTTGCCGCGAAAGGCTTCTTCTGCAATGTCGGTGATGTCATCGGGAATGACGAGCTCGCTCTTTTTTCCGTAGTAGCGAATGAGTCTGCCGTTGCGCACCTCACCGTGTCGAATGAGTTCGGGCGCTTGCGGCAAGAGCTTTTTTTCGGGTTTGTTGGTTTTTTCGCTCATAGTTAATCCTTTTAAAAAATCTCTAAAATTTTCGTCAAGGGACACTGCATAGCAGTGCCCCCATTGACGGAAGATATTATTCTTGTACGTCGTCCTTTTGTGCGTTGGTTACAACCTTGCCGCCGGCAATGCCTGCGAGAAGAGAGGTAATATCAAGACCGGTAGACTCCTTAACGCCCTCCATAATTTGGTTTGCGCTGTTCATAACGTCCTTTACAAGACGGGTGGAGTTGCCGTCACCGTACATAACGATGCGGTCGGTTTGAGAGAGAGGAGCAGCAGCGTTCTTAACCACTTCGGGAAGAGCAGCGAGGTACATCTCAAGGACGGATGCTTCACCCATCTTCTTTTGTGCTTCTGCCTTCTTTTCAATAGCTTCTGCTTCTGCAAGACCCTTTGCACGAATACCGGCAGCCTCTTGCTCCATAGCGTAACGGAGAGCTTCTGCCTCTGCCTTTCTTGCCTCGGCAGCTTGAATAGCACGGTACTTTTCAGCCTCAGCCTCACGTTGTTGCTTAATGAGCTCAGCCTCAGCCTTTTGTTGCATTTCGTATTTCAGAGCGTCTGCCTTCTTGCGAATTTCAGCATCGAGCTCTCTTTCCTTCAGGGCAATTGCCTTTTCAGCGAGTTCAGCTTCCTTTTCCTTACGGGCGATGTCAGCGTTCGCCTTGGTAATTTCAATGGTCTTACGTTGGTTTTCCTGTTGAATGGAGTATGCAGCGTCTGCTTCTGCACGCTTGGTTTCGGAACGAACCTTCATGTCTGCCTGTTGAACAGCAAGCTCTGCATCCTGCTCGGCAATCTTCTTTTCAGCCTCTACGCGAACAGCGTTTGCTTCTTGTTGCGCGTTTGCGGTAGCAATAGAGATGTCTCTTTGCGCGTTTGCCTTAGCGATTTGCGCGTTCTTACGAATTTGCTCAACGTTGTCAATACCCATGTTTTCAATGGTTCCGGCACCGTCTTTGAAGTTTTGAATATTGAAGTTTACAACCTCAATACCGAGCTTTTCCATATCGGGAACAACGTTTTCGGTAATCTTTTTTGCAACGCCTTGACGGTCTTGAACCATTTCCTTAAGACCTACCGAACCAACGATCTCACGCATGTTACCTTCAAGAACTTGGGTAACGAGCTGGGTGAGGTCTGCTTGACGCAGGTTGAGCAGAGTTTCGGAAGCGCGAGCGAGGAGCTCAGGGTCGGAGGAGATCTTGATATTCGCAACACCGTCAACGGTTACGTTAATGAACTCGTTGGTGGGAACAGCTTCACTCGTCTTAACGTCTACCTGCATTACGCGCAGGGAGAGACGGTCAACACGGGTGAAGAAAGGCATACGCCAGCCTGCTTTACCGATCAGAATTTTCTTTTTGCCAAGACCTGTAATGATGTAAGCTGTATCCGGGGGAGCTTTGAGGTAGCCGCTGATGCCAAGAATGGCAACAATTACGAGAATGATTACGAGAGCGATCATAGTTTGGTTTCTCCTTTTAGGTATGAATTTTGTGTGTGATCCGCGAACCACACTAGAATTATATCACACGGTCAAATGACTGTCAAGGGTGTTCGACCGATGTTTACAAATCGTTTACAATTACTTTGCTTCCTCGGGGTCAATACCCATTTGGCGCATCAAATTATTATTAAACTCCTCGGCGGTGTTGTAGCCCATACGCTTTTGGCGGTTGTTCATAGCGGCGACCTCCAAAATAATGGCAAGGTTACGGCCGGGGCGAACGGGAATGGTGATGGAGGGAACGTTGATGCCGAGAATATCGATGGTCTCCTCATCCATGCCAAGGCGATCGTACATTTTGCCCTCGATCCAGTTTTCAAGCTGAATGACGAGGTTGATCTTTTCGGTCTCCTTAACGGCACCCATACCAAACAAACGGCGAACGTCTACAATGCCAATGCCGCGCAACTCAATATAGTGCTTGATGAGCTCGGGGGCAGAACCTACAAGGGTCTTATCCGATACGCGCTTGATCTCTACGGCATCGTCGGCAATGAGTCGGTGACCGCGCTTGATGAGCTCGATGGTGGTCTCACTCTTACCGACACCGCTGTTGCCAAGCAGCAAAATACCTTCACCGTAAATTTCAACAAGACAGCCGTGGCGTGTGATGCGAGGTGCGAGGTAATTGTTCAAGGCCGAAATCAGGCTTGCCATAATTTCGCTCGTCTTTAGTCCCGTACGCAAAATCGGCACGCCTTTTTTTGTGGCATACTCGATTGCTGCCGCATCTACGGGGAGGTTGGTGGTATAAACGATGGCTACGGGAGCCGCGTCTACCAATTTTTGCAGCATGACGCGCTTTGTGCTGGGCTCCAGCGAGCGCAAATACTGTGTTTCGGCATAGCCAATGAGCTGAATGCGGTCGGTTTCAAAAACCTCATAAAATCCCGCCAATGCAAGACCCGGGCGGTTGACCTCGGGGGAGGAGATTTGGATCTGCTCAAAGTTGTCGGGTTTTACGATGATCTCAAGTTTAAAATCCTCTGCGATCTGCGCAAGAGGCACGGTATAGATCTGATCCATCGAGTATCACTCCTTTCAAAAAAGGATCTTTATATTTATTGTATCATAAAATCATCAAAAATCAAATGGTTTTTTCAAATTTCGGTCACTTTTTTATTCATATTCACAAAAAAGACATAAATATTTAGTATAATGTAAAAAAAGACGGAAGGAACGAAAGACCTTGAAAAAGATTTTTTTGCGCGCAGCGGCAATTTTGGTCCTGCTGTGTATGCTGCTTGGCACGCTTTGCGCTTGTGCGAATGCACAAAATAAAAAGACCGTTGCAACGGTTGGGGAGTATGAGATCCCCTATGAGCAGCTCCGCTTTGTGACCATGGTGTACAAGGATGAGCTGGATGCCCGCTACGGTGACGGCAACGCCGAAAACGGAACCATTTGGGATGATCCCACAACGGCCGAGGCATATCGCGCAGAGCTCGAGGAGCTCGTTTGGGCAAGCATTGGTGAGAACTATGCGATTCTTGAGGCTTGTGCCTCCTACAAGATCGGCAGAGATGCCTTTGAGGGACCCGAGATCGAGGAGGCGGTTGACGAGCAGATCGAAATGCTGATTGAAGAGTTTGAAAGCAAGAATGCCTACAAGACCTTCTTGAAGGAAAATTATGCGACCGAAAACCTCTACCGTTTTTACTTTGCTGTTGACGAAATGAAATATCTGCTCTTTAGCGCCATGCTCAAAAACGGTGCATTCACAAGTGACGAAGCAGCGTTTGAGGAGTGGCTCGAGGACGGAAACAGTGCATACGTACAGCATTTTCGCCTTCGTTTTGAGGACGATGCGCAAAAAGAGACCAACCGCACCATCCTGGAAAACGCAAGACAAAAGCTGATTGCCGGCGAGTGGACGCTTGCCGATTGCATCAACCGTGCAAACGATGACCTCTCCAACGTAGCCCCCTTCTATCTTGTAAGAGGCGTGCATAAGGATCCCCTTGTCAACGCGGCAGTTGCGCTTGACGTTGGCGGTGTCAGCGAGATCATTGAGGGCGAGGGCGTTCTTTACGTGCTTGTTCGCATGGAGGAAACTCCCATTGAGAGCGCAAACGGTACTATCGAAACACCTCTTTCCATGCAGCTCACCACACTCCTCTCCAACTACCAATGGGCAATGGTTGGCGATGCGGTTGAGGTTGCAAAAGCAAATCTTAACATTCAACTCAACGATTACGGCAAGAGCATTGACCTTGTCGCTATGAAATAATCCAAAGAAAAATTCACAAGAAAGGAGATATCGCAATGCCGCTGTTTTCAAACCGTCGCAATCCGCACCGTCGCGGAGCGCTTTCCCCCTTGGCCATCATACTCATCTGCGCAGGTGCCGCGTTTCTCCTGACTGTTATCGTTGGCCTTTTGCTCAATGCCGGCCTTGACGACGAGGCATATGACAGACTCACCAAGGGTGAGGAGACCAAAGAGGAAGAGACCCAAACCAACAAATCCTACACACGCGATATTCACGCCGATGCCTATGTGTTTGGCAAAGAGGGTGAGAGCGTTTGGGAGGATCTGACCGAAATTTCCGTTACGCTCAACACCCCCACAGGGCAGGTCAATTACACGTCCGAGGTAGTACAATACCTTGGCATGGAAGCCATCTCCGATGCATCTCTTTACGATGCCATGGGCGAGGTCTACATCTTTTCCAATTTTGTCAGCGGTGTATTTTATCCGCAAGCACTCTATCAAGAGAGTGTCGACTTGCAGTATGCTGCTGCCGCAAAGGAGTGTGCGCTCCTGCAGGAATTCTTCCACACGGGCGGCAGCGAGGTCCTTTTGTGCGGCATTCCCTTTGGCCGCACCGATAACGCCTCAATTTTGCGTTACGTCAAGCAGATCAAAGTCATGGCAGGCAATTTCCCGGTGGGCGTTGCCATTCCCTTGTCGGTGGCTCGCGCCGAGGGCTCCTGGGCACTTTTGGAAAGCCTTGCAAAAGAGTGTGATTTTCTTGCCATCGACCTGACCGAGACCACCTCGGTTGGCGGAGCGGAACAAATTTTGACCGATGCGCGCTATTACATTCAACAATATGATATGCGCGTGCTCTTGAGTGAGAAGCAGGATGATCTCATTCTTGCCGCCTACACCTATCCCGACGTGCAGATCATCACCTACTATGCCCCCGCACTTCCGCCCGCACAAGATCAACCCATTCAATAAAGAAAAAACACCACCGTTCCAAGCGTGAGCGGTGGTTTTTCTTTTAGAGCATTTTAAAGAGCCAATAGGCAACTCCGTAAACAAAGCCTGCGAGCGTTCCGTAAAGGAGAACGGGCCCGGCAACGGTAAAGATCTTGGCTCCCACACCGAGAACAAGCCCCTCAGCATGGCTATCGATGGCGGGGGAGACCACGGCGTTTGCAAAGCCGGTGATGGGCACGAG
>JAGBSQ010000245.1 GCA_017631775.1 Clostridia bacterium
AATCGCGCCACAACCTCAAATATTGGAACTGTGACGAATATCTCGGCTTTGGCGTAGCGGCATATTCCGATTTTTGCGGCGCACGCTTTGGCAACTCGCGAGACATCGAAGCATACATCGCAGGGCGCGACATCACCGAGGAGAGAAGCACTCCTGATGCGACGGAGCGCATCAACGAATACATTATGCTCCGCTTCCGCTTGTGCGAGGGGGTAAATGCACTTGATTTCCAAGAGCGTTTCGGCACCTCGTTTGAGGAGACGTACGGCAAAAAGCTGGCACCTTTTGTTTCATCGGGGCTTGTTTGCCACAGGGACGAGAGATATTTTCTCTCGCAAGAGGGAATGCTTGTCAGCAACACCATTCTCTCCGAAATTTTGGATTTTGAATCGCAAAAATAAAAAACCACTTGACAAGTGCGCGAATTTCGTGTACAATAATGTCACATACTATAACTACAAAAAGAGGAAAATAAAATGAACGAAAACGAACGCGAATTTTTTACGCTGGTTGATGAAGACGGTTCCGAAATCGAATTTGAAAAAATCGGCGAAATCACCCTGAACGAAAAGGTTTATTTCGCAATGATCCCCGCAGAGGCAGCAGACAAAGCACAAAACGACGGCGGCTTTTGCGAATACGTAGTTCTTCGCCTTGAAAAGGATGAGGATGGAGAAGATACTCTTGTTAGCGTTGACGACGACGACGAATTCGACAACGTAGCCGACGTATTTGACGATATGTTCTCTGAAGAGATCGACTACGACGGCAACTAAAACAAAATTTATAACCTGCTTAGTGCGTGATGGTTCGGTGATTTGTGAACCTACAATCGATTAAAGGAGTCCAAGGCAGATGGTGGTTTGCAGACCTCCCGAGTGCGTGTAACGATTGACGTGTCTCGACCGCACATCGGACGTTGGGAGCAGTAAAGCCGTCCCGCGGACACCGCCCTGAACTACAGGGTTCCGACTGCCCGACCACACGGCTCGGTGGGGTTTCAATACGGTTTGTCCTGTTTTTGTGTGGCAAACCGTATTTTTATTACAAAAAGGAACACAAAACGGTTTTGTGTTCCTTTTTTCTTTTTTTCTCCCTTTTGTGTAGACAAACGCGGTGTTGCGTGCTATAATATACATTAGGTGGGCAAGAGCGGTGTTTGCACACGCCCCCTGAGGATGTTTTAGGAGGTTGCCATGGAGCTTTTGGTTGTTTCTGATTCGCACGGATGTGTCGAAAACATACAATCTGCACTCGAGCGACAACTCAAAACACCCGATGCCGTGCTCTTTCTTGGAGACGGCGCGCGCGATCTCGACCGCCTTTTCCTTTGCGACACTCCTCTTTGGGCTGTGCGCGGCAACTGCGATTGGGCATCGTCGGATTTTGCCGACAGAACCGAACGTCTGTTATATCTTGAAGGGCATACCATCCTTCTTTGCCACGGCCACGAATGGGGCGTTAAGGGTGGCATGGGAGCGCTTATCGCGCACGCGGCGGAGGTCGGTGCAGATGTTGTTCTTTTTGGACATACGCACACACCCACGTTGCAAACAATTGTCGCAGGCGAGCGGGTGGGCAAAACAACACTTTCTCGCCCAATGTACCTCTTTAATCCCGGTAGTATTGGCTATGAGGGTAGCTTTGGTACGCTGACCGTCAAAGGGGAAAGCGTTCTTTTTGGACACGGCAAACTGTAAAATAAAAAAGACCGCCGAGGCAATCTTTTTCATTCGTATTTCGTTTTATACGGGTTCGCCAACCTCTTCGGTGTTTTCTGCAAACTCTGCGGCGTTCTCCAGTGCTGCTTCGTATGCGGCAATTACGCTGGATTCCAGCATCCCACGGAACTGTGCGTTAATGGGATGTACGATATCACGGTAGGTTTCATCGGGGTTCTTGCGGCTGGGCATAACAATGAAATATTTTTCACGCGCATAAATTACCTTTACGTCGTGAACGGCAAGCTGACCGTCAAACGTAACCGAGACGATTGCCTTCATCGGGCCTTCGTCAAACAGTTTTCTCACTTTGATATCGGTAATTTGCATTGGTAAATCCTCCGTTGGTCGTTTTACTGATGTCATTATTATACAGCGTTTTTGTGATTGTTATTCAATGATAACAGTATCTTTTTGTGAAGAATGTGAGAACATCTTCACAAAACCGTCACAAAAACAAGAGAATATTCTATCAAATAAAACTCAATTATATGAGTTTGGAAAGGGGGGAGAGCGAAATGGCACTCGAAAACACGCATTATGGGCACGCTCGCATTGGCGAGATGTTAAAAGACTGCCGCAGTATTTTCTTTATTGGAATCGGTGGAATCAGTATGTCCGCATTGGCGCAAATCTCGCGCTCTCTCGGATATGACGTGGGTGGCTCCGACCGCTCGGAGAACGCGCAAACCGAGCATTTGAAGGGGATGGGAATTCCTGTTTTCCCCTCGCACGATGCAAAAAACGTTGCGCAGTACGATGCCGTTATTTATACGGTTGCCATTGGTGCCGACAATCCCGAATATCTTGCGGCAAAGGCGGCAGGTAAGCCTCTCTTTTCCCGTGCCGATTATCTTGGATATTTGATGGTTTCTTA
>JAGBSQ010000246.1 GCA_017631775.1 Clostridia bacterium
CACCATCAAAACATCCGCCGATTGAGAGCCGGAACGGAATCGAAATTCTATCTCAAAAAGAAAAAATAATGGGGCATTGCTCCTATCTCAAAAAAGACCGCTTCGAGCGGTCTTTTTTATATTAAAAATATAAAAATCTTCCCATTTTACATTGACAACGAATAGAAAAAAAGGTATAATATAAATTAGATAATTATGACTATTTTGAGATAGGAGTACAGATTATGGAAACCTTACTTCAAATTTTGAACGGACTCCACCCCGACGTGGATTTTGAGTCGATTGACGACCTTTATGACGAGGGCGTGCTCGATTCTTTGGATATGGTTCGCCTTGTTACCGAGATCGGTATGGAATTCGACGTACAAATCCCTGCCGAGGAGCTCATTCCCGAAAACTTCCAAAACGTAAACACCATTTGGGCGCTGATCGAACGCCTTGACGAAGAATAAAACAGAATGCAATTTACGTCATTTTCATTCATCCTCTTTGCGGCACTTTTGCTGATAGTTTACTATCTCGTGCCTCGCCGCACGCAGTGGTGGGTGCTTCTTGCGGCAAGCATCGGCTTTTACGCCTTTGCAGGCTGGGAATGCATGATTTTCATCCTTTACACCGCCGTTGTCACCTATTTAACCGCGCGATTGATGCAAAAACGTGCCGATGGCGAGGATGCTTACGTTGAAGAAAACCGCGAAACGCTTTCCAAAGAGGAACGCAAAGCATACCGTGCAAAAGAGAAGAAGAAGCGCCTGCGCATCCTGACCGTCGGTCTCATTCTTGGCTTTGGAATGCTCGCAGTACTGAAATACACCGCCTTTGCAGTAGGGAACGTCAATAGCATTCTTTCGGCATTCGGTGCAAAGGAACTCACCGTTCCGTCGCTTTTGTTGCCGCTCGGTATTTCCTTTTACACCTTCCAATCCATGGGATATCTCATCGATGTCTACCGCAAAAAGGTGAGGGCAGAGGACAATTTTGCAAAGCTTTTACTCTTTGTTTCCTTCTTCCCGCAACTCTTGCAAGGACCTATCAGCCGCTTTGGCGATTTGCAAGAGCAGCTTTTGGGCGAGCACGCTTTCAATGGCGAGAATGTCCGCGCAGGACTTTTCCGCGTTGCTTGGGGTTATTTCAAAAAATTGATCGTAGCCGACACGGCTATGATCGGCATCAAAACGCTGATCGAGCAATCAAATAAGTTCGACGGCATTTACGTTTTCTTGCTCATTTTGCTCTATTCCGCGCAAATTTACGGTGACTTTACAGGCGGCATTGATATCACCATCGGTCTCTCCGAAGCGATGGGCATTCGTCTTGCCGAAAACTTCAACCGCCCGTTCGCGTCAAAGTCGACAAAAGAGTATTGGAACCGCTGGCACATTACAATGGGAACATGGTTCACCGATTACATCTTTTACCCTCTGTCGGTCTCCAAGGGAATGCAAAAACTCTCCCTCGGAGCGACCAAACGCTTTGGCAAAGGTTTTGGCATGCGCCTGCCGGTTTATACGGCAACCATTGCAACGTGGTTTTTAACGGGTCTTTGGCACGGAGCCGGCTGGAACTTCATTGTTTGGGGACTTCTTAACTGCCTTGTCATTCTCGTCTCGCGCGAGCTCGAACCCCTTTACCGTCGCTTCCACAAGCGTTTCCCAAAGCTTGCAGATACAAGGATTTGGGGAATGTGGCAAATGACGCGCACCTTCCTTTTAATGGGACTGATCCGCATCCTTGACTGCTACCGCGATGTGCCCAAAACCTTCCGTTTGTGGGGCAGTATGCTCACAAAATGGAATGTTGGCGAGCTCTTCACCGGTGGACTTACCTCGTTCGGCCTCGGTGTTTCGGAGTGGTCTGTTATTCTTGGCGGCATTGTTGTCATCAACATTTTTGACCGCCTTGGCAGAAAGACCCCTGTTCACCGCCGCATCGCATCGCGCCCGGTTGCATGGTTTGCGGCTGTTTGCGCACTCGTTATTGTAATTCTCATCTTCGGTGCCTACGGCATCGGTTATGATGCATCGCAATTCATCTATCAACAGTTCTAATTTGTAAAAAAAAGAGGAGGGAAGCCGTGAGTACGATCAAATCTGTTTTGCAACGTGTTTTTGCACCGCAAAAGAGAGTAACCGAGGGCAAAAGAATACTTCTTTTTGCCGCAGGCATCTACGTTCTGCTTTTGATTTGGGCGATCGTGTTCAAGTTTTCCTTTATTTCAGAGATCAATATCAACTCGCCCATGTCGCTTTCCCGACGCTTTCTCAATGGATTTCGCCTCTTTGATTTCTTTCTTGAAACCAACCCTTGGCGGCTCATTCGCGGGCTTCTCATTGCCATTCTCAACGTTCTTTTGTTTATGCCCTGGGGCATTTACGCGTCCTTTTTCTATGATAAAAAAAGAACTGTTGGCTTTGCCTGCGCATTTTCCTGCGCGGTAGAATGCATTCAACTCTTTGCAAGCTTTGGCGTGTTTTCTTTTGAGGATATTCTTCTCAATACTCTTGGGGCGTTTTTTGGCATTTGGATATTCGAAAAATACATCAATCGCATCTCCGAGAATACCCAACAAAGGATCAATCAATGGATAGTTCGCATTGGTGGCCCGTTTGCCGCACTTGCTTATATCAACGTCATTGTTGCAATGATACTTTATTTTTCCTAACCGACATACAAGGAGTTTTATGAAAAAAACACTCATTTTGTGCACCTGCATTTTGCTTGCCTTTGTTTTGTGCCTCGGCTTTGTGCAAATGCAGGTCATGCCCAAATATATGACCGCCTCGCGCGACGGCGCTCTCATTGCCGAATACTACAATGAGACACCCGACCACGACGTCGTTTTCATCGGTGACTGCGAGGTTTATGAGTGCTTTACACCGCCCACGCTTTGGCAGGAGTATGGCATTACATCCTACGTGCGCGGCAGCGCGCAACAGCTCATTTGGCAGTCTTACTATCTGCTTGAGGAAACACTCAAGCGCGAAACGCCAAAAGCGGTGGTCTTCAACGTTCTTTCCATCAAATACGGAGAACCCCAAAGCGAGGCTTATAACCGCATGACACTCGACGGCATGGAGTGGTCGCAAAGCAAGGTGGGCGCCATCAACGCGTCTATGACAGAGGAAGAAAGCTTTCTTTCCTACGTTTTTCCGCTTTTGCGCTTTCACAGCCGTTGGAGCAATCTTGCAGCAGAGGATTGGCAATACCTTTTCCATCGCGACACCGTTTCGCATAACGGCTACTTGATGCAAACCACCATCTCTCCTCAAACGAGCGACCGAGAGGGCAGACCCCTTGCCGATTATACGCTTCCCGAAATCGGATTTGAATATCTCGAAAAAATGCGCGCGCTTTGCGAAGAGAAGGGCGTAGAGTTCATTCTCATCAAAGCTCCCACCAACAACTGGAAGTACTATTGGTACAACGAGTGGGAAGCACAAATCGTGTCTTGGGCAAACGAAAAAGGCGTTGATTACTACAATTTCATTCCCCTTGACGAGGAGATCGGCCTTGATTGGAGCACCGACACTTACGATGGCGGTGTGCACCTCAACGTTTACGGAGCCGAAAAACTGACCTCTTATTTTGGCAACATTCTTACCCAAAAGTACGGTATTTCCGACCGTCGCGGCGATGCTGAACTCGATGCCGTTTGGGCACAAAAGCTCGCAATCTATCAAAAAGAGAGAAACGGAGAAAACCAATGAAAAAGATTTTAATATACCTTTTGCTGGCGGCTATGGTTCTTTCCTTGGTTGCCTGCAAGGATACCAACGATCCCACCCAAGAGGAGAGCAAGAACTATACCTTTACAAGCGGCACAACCAAAATCGCAATCGATGCCAACGTTGCTCCCATTTTGGCTTCTCTTGGTGAGTGGCGCGACTATGCCGAGTCGGCTTCCTGCGCGTTTGAAGGACTTGACAAAATTTACACCTATGCCGGCTTCGAAATTCAAACTTACCC
>JAGBSQ010000247.1 GCA_017631775.1 Clostridia bacterium
GCCGAGGGGGGCGTGGGGGGTGAGCAGTCACCCCCACGACACAACGGCAGTATTACTTGACTAAGTAACATAAATCGGGAAAGGAGAAAGAAACACGGATGAACTACAAGCATAAGCACATAGCCGACTGGGGAGTGCTACGGGATTTCTGTGGTGCTGGGTTGAAACTAACAACCATCTACAACTATCGCCAGAGAAACGAAGAAGAACGCAAGATAACACCAAAAGGCGAAGCAGGGAACACCGAGAAACTGGACAACAGTCTTTCACGCACCAAGAACCGCATCTTTGAACTTGCGCTTTGCAATCCGTGGGAATGGTTTGCCACCCTCACGCTCTCTCCCGAAAAGTATGACCGCCATGACCTCGAAAGGTATAGAAAAGACCTCTCTCAATTCGTGCGCGATTACCGAAAGAAAACAGGTCACCAAGTAAAGTATTTGCTCATTCCCGAACATCACCAAGACGGCAGTTGGCACATGCACGGCTTTTTCATGGGTTTGCCAGCCGAAGAACTCCATGCCTTTACCATTGACGAGCATTTGCCGTACCACATCTTGGAGCGCATCAAAGAGGGGAAGCAAGTTTTCACTTGGGAAGCCTACGCAAAGAAATTCGGTTTTGCCAATCTCGAGGAAATTCGCAACCAACAAGCCGCCAGCCGATATATCACAAAGTACATCACCAAGGAAGCAATGAACACCATCACAGAACTGAATGCACACGCTTTTTTTGCTTCCAAAGGTCTGCAATCTGCCGTGATAGCGTGCAAGGACATACTCACGCATGAACTGGAATCTCCCGACTATGAAAACGAATACCTTGCCACCAAGTGGTTTGCCAATGAAGAATATGACACCGCACTTTCTTACTTTGAGGGGGTGATGACTTGACGATAAAAGAATACCTCACCGACTGGCACAACAGCCGCGAGGTCTTGCTCAAAAAATCCACTTTCGAAGCAGAGGGAATCTATCTCACCAAGCACATCATCCCATACTTTGCAGAGGTTTGTCCCGAACTGGAAAACCTAAAGCCCGTGATGGTACAGAACTATACGCGCACCAAGTTGAAAGGTGGCAGAATGGACGGACAAAGCGGCGGGCTTTCGTTGGTATCCGTTCGCAAGCATTTTGCAATACTCAAACAAGCCCTTGACGAGGCGGTGATGCTGGAATACCTCGACCACAACCCAGCCGCCTCTGTGAGGCTTCCAAAGCGTTCTACGGCTGCCGTGGCTCAAAGAACTGTCTTCTTAACCACAGAGGAAGCCCAGCGGCTTCTTGACGGCATCAAAGAGCATTCCATCTATCCAGCGGTCGCATTGGCTCTCTTGTACGGCTTGCGACGTTCGGAAGTGCTGGGCTTGCGTTGGGATGCAATCAACTTTGACCGTGGAACGATTACGATATGCCACACAGTCGTGAAGAATTTGACAGTAAGAGCAAGCGACACGACCAAAACAGAGAACAGCCGAAGAACTTTCCAAATGCTCCCCGAGGTGCGGAGTATGTTGGAAGACCTCAAAGCGAAAAGCCCCAAGGGCAGTCAATACCTATTCTGCCATGATGACGGAAGCGTGTGGAGACCTGATTGCCTTACACGCACATTCCAGCGGCAGTTAAAACGGCTTGAATTGCCTCAAATGCGCTTCCATGATTTGCGGCACTCCACCGCATCAATACTATTTGACCGTGGCTGGTCGCTCGAAGATGTGAAAAACTGGCTTGGTCACGCAGATATAGAAACCACCTCAAACATCTATCTACACTATGGTAGGACGCGCAAGGTTTTACTTGCCAATGACCTTGTAGGTATGCTTGATTTGGTGCAAAATACACAAAAAAGCCTATGAACTCTTGCGAGAACATAGGCTTTTTTTGGTCTGAGTGACAAGACTTGAACTTGCGGCCTCTACCACCCCAAGGTAGCGCGCTACCAGCTGCGCCACACCCAGATCGTCCACCCTATCGGGTCGACCTTAATATTATAGCACACAGTTTTTTGTTTGTCAAGTCTTTTTTTGAAAAAAAGAGAAGAATTTTCTTATCTATTTTAACAGGCCTATGATTGCGGCGCAGGCGGCTGTTTGAATGAGCTTTGCGGCAAGGTAGGGGCGCAGGGAAATATCCTGCTCATCGCAAAGTGAAAGCATTTGGCAATGGACCGAAAGACCCGACCAACCCACGGCGGCTCCCGTCAAATTTTTGCGAATCGCTCATTGGGGAGTTTTGCGGCCGCGCTTGTTCCGCCCGAAATTTCGAGAAGGCTTGAGAGCATGGCGTGTATCGTTTTGTTCGCCGCAAGCCCCTCAAACACCATGTCGACCGTTCCCGAAAGTGTTGCAAAAAAGGTCACGTATGCGCAAATGAGCAAGGTATTTTTTGTCGCGTTTCGAATGGCATCGGGGAACATTTTTGCATCAAATCGAATTTTTGGCGGTGCTGATTTTTTGGTGATGGGCAGCTGTTTTTTTCTTGCTTTTTGCAGGGCGTATAGCAAAATTCCGCTCAACAGTGCTGATAAAACCGCTACCGAATAAAGAAGAAGGCCGAATTTTGTGTCCTTCCAAAGTGTTACCCCAACGGTGCTGACAAGAAAAGCCGCCGATGGAATAGAGGAGCAAGCCACCGCGCGTTCGCATTCGGTCTTGTCTGTTTTGCCGTTCTTGTATGAGAGAATGGCGCACCGGGCCCCTATGGGAAAGCCGCACAAAAGCCCCAAAATAACGGAGCTTGCGCCTGCCGGCGGAAGGCCGAGGAGTTTTCCCAAAGGGCGTGCGAGGGGAGCGAGGATCCATTCTCCTGCGCCGCTTGCAACGAGCAGCTCGGATATGACCATGAAAGGGAAGAGAGAGGGGACGACTGCGTGCGCACAAAGCTTGAGTCCTTCGCGCATGAATTGGGTGGCGATATCTGCGCGGCGAAGCATTAAAAAGAGGCAGAAGAAGAGCAAAAGCGAGAGGCAAACGTCTCCCGGTTTTATTCCTACTGCCTTTTTTGTGTGCGCAAGTTGTGCTGTCATTTTGCTTCTCCTTGTTGCATAAAATAGGTGATAATACAAGTTACGCGCGTGGGAGTTGTTTTATTCCGCGCGCTCAAAGGGAGGGCGTAAAAATGGCACAAAACGAACAACGTGATGCAAAAAACGGCAAAAAAACGATGTTTTCTTTGCGCGAAAAAGATCTTTTTTGCACCGACAGCATCCTTTTGCAGGGCGGCCACGGTGCGGTGCTTTACGGTTGTGAACGCATTTTATTTTATGGGAGAGAGCGCATTTGCTTTTCTATGAAAGGCCGTTCGGTCTCGGTATTCGGCAAAGACCTTTGTTGTACGGTCTTCTCGCCCGTGAGTGTGAGCATTCAGGGGGAGATCGCGGGGGTTCAGTATTGCTCTTGCGATTACTCGGGCAGATGTGATGCGGTCTTGGGAGAGGAGGGCAAATCATGAGCTTGGCGCTGTTTTTGAGGGGGAGTTGTCAAGTCTTGGTTCCCGCACGTTTTCGTACAGAGACGATGAATTTGTGTATGCAACAAGGGCTGCAGTATGCAAATTTTGTGTGGTGTGAGGATGGCAGTGTTTGCTTTTGGTGTGCGGTGTCGGCGGCTCGGCGCTTTCTTTCGGCTTGCCGCACAAGGGGGATCGATGTCAAAATTGTTGCTCGTCGGGGACTTTCACATCTCTTTGAAAAGATTGCGGGGCGCGCAGGCCTTTTGGTGGGTGCCGCGTTGGCGGTGGTGTTGATGGTTTTATCCGGCCTTTTTGTATGGGACGTGCAGGTGAGCGGAAACGTGGCTCTGAGTGAGGGAGAGGTGATTGAAGAGCTGCAAAAATGCGGTTTTGGCGTGGGGAGTTATTTGCCGAATTTGCAGGTGCGAGAGGTTGAAAACCGTGTTCTCATGGCATCGGAAGGCATCGGCTGGATCTCTATCAACGTGGTGGGAACCGTGGCACGTGTGCAGGTTATCGAGCATATCGAAGGGGAAGCTGAAGGTGAAGATCCTCTTTTGGGCAAGTTACCGGCAAACCTTGTTGCCACGTGTGACGGACAGATCGAATATCTTGAGCTTTACCGCGGCAACGCTGTTGTAAAGGTTGGGCAATCGGTCAAGGCGGGGGAGCTTCTTGTCAGCGGTTTGTATGACACCCCAACGGGCGGCTTTCGTTTTACGCGTGCCGCCGGACATGTAATGGCGCGCACCGAGCGCACCGTGCAGGTCGAAATTCCGCTTTTGTATGAGGAAAAAGTTTATGAGGCATCTTTTTTGCAGGAGGTCGAGGTCTGCTTTTTCAATTTTTCGCAAAAAATTTTCAAAAACAGTAGAAATTCCGATATATTATGTGATATAATAAAATATAATACTTATTTAGGACGGCTTGGTAACAACCGACTCCCCGTGTCGCTCTCTCGCACAGAGGTGCGCCCGTATCATTGGCAGGAGCGAACGAGGACTCACGAGGAGGCTTTGGCGCTTTGCTATGAGGAGCTTGCAGAGGAATTGTCCACGCTTTCGGGCGAGGTACAGCTTTTGCAAAAGGAGATCGTTACCGAGGTAAGGGAGGACCGTGTTATTCTCACCTGCACCGTCACCTGCATTGAGAACATTGCTCGCGTGCAGGAGTTTGAAATTGTTCAGTAAGCGTTGAAAGGAATTCTATGAACCGCAAGATCATTCGTATGGAACACATCGGTGCCACCGCCAAAATTTTTGGCAACTGCGATAGCAACGCGCACCGCATCGAAAAACAGTTTGGCGTCACTCTCCGCAATCGCGAGACCGAGGCCGGGGACTCGATTATCATTGAGGGTGAGAACGAGGAAATGCTGAATGCCGCCGCCGATTGTGTGGCATATCTGCACGATCTCTCTTCTAAAACCGAGGTCATCACCGAGCAATCTCTGCAATACGCCATCGATATGATCGCAGGCGGACAGACCAAGGAGCTTGCCTCCCTTGGTGATGCTTGCATTTGCATTACCACACGCGGCAAGCCCATCAAGGCAAAAACGGTTGGTCAGCAGCAGTACATTGATTCCATTCGAAAAAACACCATTGTGCTTGGCGTTGGCCCTGCCGGAACGGGTAAGACCTTCCTCGCGGTTGCCATGGCGGTCAAGGCCCTGCGAGAGAAGCAGGTAACACGTATCATTCTCACGCGTCCCGCGATCGAAGCCGGCGAAAAGCTTGGCTTTTTGCCCGGTGACCTGCAAAGCAAAATCGACCCCTATCTGCGCCCCCTTTACGATGCGCTTTATGAGATGCTCGGTGCCGAGACCTATCAACGCCTGCAAGAAAAGGGAACCATCGAAATCGCCCCCTTGGCGTATATGAGAGGACGTACCTTGGACGATTCCTTTATCATTCTTGACGAAGCGCAAAATGCTACCCCCGAACAGATGAAAATGTTTTTGACACGTCTTGGCTTTAACTCCAAAGCAGTCGTTACGGGTGACCTGACACAAACCGACCTGCCCAAGGGTCAAAAGAGCGGTCTTGCAACCGTTGTCAAAATCCTTGATGGCATTGACGATATCGGTATTCACTACTTTAACGAGCGTGACGTTGTTCGTCACCGTCTCGTGCAAAAAATCATTCAAGCCTACGAAAAATACGATAGAGAGCTCGCACGTCGCGAGGCGGAACGCCGTGCCGCAGTACAGCAAAAGCTGCGTGCCGAAAAAATTGAAAAGAATACAAAGTGAGGTTTATTATGAACAGAAAAATGAATTTGCGCATTTATTTTGACAACCATCAGGACAAGCTCCCCTTGACCTATCGTCTCAAAATGCTCGTTCGCGAAGCTGTTGAAGCCACCCTCGATTACGAGCAATTCGGCAACCCTGCCGAGGTTTCGGTTACCTTTGTAGACAATACCGAAATTAAAGATTTGAACAAAAAGTTCCGCAGCATCAATAAGGCAACCGACGTGCTTTCTTTCCCGCTCTTCGACTACGAGGGCGAGAGCGAGGAGCCTCCGGTTGACGAAATGCTTGGTATGCTCGGTGATATCGTTCTCTCCTTGGAGCAAGCAGAGCTGCAAGCAAAAGAGTACGGCCACAGCTTTGAGCGCGAGGTCGCATTCCTTACCGTGCACTCCATGCTGCACCTGTTGGGCTATGACCACGAAACCGGTGAGGAGGACGAGGCAGATATGCGCCGCCGCCAAAGCGCCGTTATGGATTTGATGGGGCTCACCGTTAAAACGGAGGCATAAGAGATGGCACGTCAGCAGATTGATACAAAAGGCAAGACCGAAACCTTTTTTACGCGCAACGTCAAGCTCATTACCTTTCTCATCTGCATCACCGTTATTTTTTCTCCTTTTGCAGTAACCTACATCCAAGATACACTTGAGGCAAAGCGTTTGGAGGCTCGACCCGAAATGACGGTGGAGAATCTTATAGCCATTGCCGAAAGAGGAAATGATCTGCGCCAACGCGACCTTGAAAAGTTTGCGGAATACCGCGAAGAGGTCGAAATGCAAGGCATGAAGTATGCGATGTATCGCGTGCCCGTTTTGCACGAAAAGGATCTTTATCTTTCCATCAGCTTTGATGCATCCCTCGACCATATTTTTCATCTCAACCTGATGGATATGGATACCCGTGAGGAGCTTGATCTGCTCAGTCATGCAGATAAGCTTGAGGAGTTCCTCACCACCCCTTAAACTAACCGACAAAAAAGGATTTTTGATTTTATGAAAAGAACCGGATTTATATCAATCGTAGGTCGCCCCAACGTGGGCAAATCCACTTTGCTCAATGCAATTTTGGGCGAAAAGATCGCCATTGTTTCCAGCAAGCCGCAAACCACGCGCAACCGTATTGCAGGTATTGAAACACGCGGCGAGGATCAATTCGTTTTTCTTGACACTCCCGGCATCTTCAAGCCGCAAAACAGCTTGGGCGATTTTATGGTCAAAACTGCAAACAGCACTATGCAAGAGGGCGACATGGTCATTCTCGTTGCCGATGCGGGCTACAAGCCGGGCGACGTTGAAGAAGGCATTATCGCATACCTCAAAAAGTCGGACACGCCTGCCATTCTTGCGCTCAACAAGGTAGATCTCTACCGCCGCGAACAAATTGCCGAGACCATTGCCGCTTATGCCGCGACTCACGATTTTGAAGCGGTTGTTCCGATTTCGGCAAAGAAGGGTAAGTACGTAAACGAGGTGCTTGACGAATGTTCTAAGCTTCTCCGCGAGGGTGAATGGTTCTACGATGAGGATATGATCACCGACCAACCCCAACGCCAAATGGTTGCCGAGATCATTCGTGAGAAGATCTTGCGCACACTCGATAAAGAAATCCCCCACGGTGTTGCCATTGTGGTAGAAGAATACCGCGATGAGGGAAGCATCGTTCGCATTCGCGCCGAAATCTTTTGTGAGAAAGCATCTCACAAGGGCATTCTTGTCGGCAAAAACGGAGAGACGCTCAAGCGCATCGGTTCCTATGCCCGTGAGGATATGGAAAAGCTGCTCGATGCACAGGTCTACCTCAACCTTTGGGTAAAGGTTAAGGAGAACTGGCGCGATAGCGCACGCGGCATTCTCAATTTCGGTTACACCGAAGAATAAAGTAGAATAAAAAGAAAGGGAACTGCAATGCGACACGAAAGTATCGACGGTGTTGTTGTGCGCGTGCGTGACTACGGTGACCACGACCGCTATCTGTCGGTGCTTACGGCAGATGCAGGCAGAATTACCGTTCTTTCCAAGGGCGGTCATTCACTCAAGGGACCGCAAACCGCCATTAGTCAGCTTTACACCTACGCCAATTTTGAATATTACCGCAAGGGAGAGTTCAACATTCTCAAGGGCGGCTCTGCTTATCAGCATTTTTATGCGCTCAGCATGGATATCGACCGCCTCAACTTGGCGGCCTACTTGTGTGACCTCGCCTGCGAACTCACCGACGAGGGAGAACCCGCACCCGAAATGCTGCGCCTCTTACTCAATTCGCTTTACGCCATTTCCAAAGAACTTTATCCGCAGGAAATCATCAAAGGCGCATTTGAATTGCGCGCAATGGCAATGTCGGGCTACGCCCCCGATATGGGCGCTTGCTCGATGTGCGGCCGCGACCGAGACGAGCTCTTTTATTTGCACATCATGAACGGTTCGCTCCTTTGCTCCGAGTGCTTTTCGGCAAAGGGAAAAGAGGTCAAAAAAATAAGTGACACCACCTATGACGATATTCGGCAGAGTGAAACGGTCATCGGCCTTACCCCTGCCGTTTGTGCTGCCATGCGCTACGTTTTGTCAGCTCCCTTGGAGAGGTTGTTTGCCTTTGGATTGGAAGAAGACAGCGACCTTGAGGACTTTGCACGCGCAACACAAAGCTATACGCTCTCTCACCTCGAGAGAGGATTTGATTCACTCAATTTCTATCATACAATGCGAGCACCCATGCCGCATAAGGAAAACAAGGTATGAATTTTACACAAAAAACACTCACAACTCTTGAATTTGATAAAATCTGCGAAATGCTTGCCGACTGTGCGCCCACCGCGGGTGCGCAAGCAATGGCGCGCAGATTGACCCCCTCGATGGATGCCGTAGAGGTTTTGCGCAGACAGCGTCGCACAACAGATGCGCGCCGCCTCCTCGAAACCAAGGGCATGCCGCCCTTTGGCACGGTGATCGACGTCTCCGATGCTTGCGAGCGTGCGGTCAAGGGAGCGGTGCTTTCGATGCGCGAAATTCTCGACGTCGGTCGCCTTTTGCGCTCTGCACGTCAGGTTGGCGAATATGCCAAAGCAAATCGAACCTTTGAAACAACGTTGGACGAAATCTTTGGGCGGTTGCTTTCCAACCGACACCTTGAGGATAGCATTTCGCGCTCGATTATTTCCGAGGATATGATTGCCGATGAAGCGAGCCGTGAGCTTGCCGAAATCCGTCGCAAGATCCGCGAGTCCAACAACCGCATCAAGGAGACCCTGCAACACTATATCAGCGGCTCTTACTCCAAAATTTTGCAGGATAACATCGTTACCATGCGTAACGGCCGTTACGTTATTCCCGTAAAGGCGGAGTGCAAAAACGAGCTCAAGGGCCTCATTCACGATACCTCCTCTTCGGGTGCTACCATCTTTGTAGAACCCATGGCAGTTGTCGATGCTAACAATGAGCTTCGTATGCTCCACTCCAAAGAGGAACACGAAATCGAGCGCATTTTGTATGCGTTCTCCTCCGACATCAGTGCGGCATCCGAGTCTTTGCGACTCAACTATCTTAACCTGACCGAGCTTGCATTTCTTTTCACCTGTGCAGAGCTTTCCATGCGCATGGGCGCGGTCGAGCCCCGTATTTCGGGAGACCAAACCGTAGAGCTGCGCCGTGCGAGACATCCTCTTATCGACCCCAAAAAGGTTGTTCCCACCAACATTCGCATCGGTGGGGAATACGATACGCTCATCATTACCGGCCCCAACACGGGCGGTAAGACCGTAACGCTCAAAACCGTTGGTCTGTTTGCTTTGATGACACAAGCAGGACTTCACATTCCCTGCGAACCCGATTCTTCCATTTGTGTATTCAGCCGCGTGCTGGTGGATATTGGCGACGAGCAGAGCATTGAGCAATCTCTTTCCACGTTTTCTTCGCACATGGTCAACATTGTGCGCGTCATGAAGGAGGTCGACCAAACCTCGCTGTGCCTTTTTGACGAGCTTGGAGCAGGTACCGACCCCGTAGAGGGTGCGGCCTTGGCAATTGCTATTATTGAGTCGGTGCGTAAGGTTGGCGCTCTTTGCATGGCGACCACACACTACACCGAGCTCAAAACCTTTGCCCTTGATACCGAGGGTGTTCAAAACGCCTCTTGCGAGTTTGACGTTGCAACGCTCAAGCCGACCTACCGTCTTATGATCGGTACGCCCGGAAAGTCCAACGCGTTTGCGATTTCTTCTAAATTGGGACTTCCCGAAGAGATCATCAATCTTGCAAAAGAGAACGTCAATCGCGACCACCAACGCTTTGAGGAGGTCATCGAGCAGCTTGAAGCCACACGTCTTGAAGCCGACCGCGCAAGAGACGAGGCAATGGAGCTCAAGCGCGACTACGAAAAGCTCAAGAACGATGCCGAAAAGGAGATCAAATCTCGCTTCTTTGAGGTGGAACGCCAAATTGAGCAAAACCGCCGTCAAGCACAGCAAATGCTGGATAGCGCAAGAGCTTCGAGCGATTTCATCTTCGCCCAACTCGAGAAAGCCAAAAAGGCAGAGACCGAAAAACGCCTTGCCGAAGAGCTTGACGAGGCGCGCCGTTCTGTGCGCCGTGCCATTCGCGAGGGCAGCGAAAAGATCGACCCCGTAGAAGAGAAAAAGGACGAAAAATACGTTTTGCCGCGTGACCTCAAATGCGGCGACAAGGTCTATATCGTCAACATCGACAAGGAGGGCATTCTCCTTGAAACGCCCGACAAGAGCGGTTCTGTTCTCGTTCAGGCAGGTATTCTCAAAACGAGAACAAAGCTTTCCAATTTGCAGCTGATTGAAGAAAAGCCGCAAATCATCAGCGGTAAGCAAAAAAAGAACGCGTCCGAATTTCATGCAAAGGTCAACCGCGACTTCCGCGATGAGATCGATCTGCGCGGTATGCTTGGCGACGAGGGCTGGCAGGCTGTTGATAAATATCTCGATGAAGCCGTGATCGCCAACTTTGGGCGTGTACGCCTCATTCACGGCAAGGGAACGGGTGCGCTTAAAAATGCACTTTGGCAGCACCTCAAGCACGATCGCCGCGTAGCAAGCTTCCGCTTGGGAGCCTATGGCGAGGGTGACGGCGGTGTCACCGTTGTAGAACTCAAATAAGGAGAGGGTATTATGAAAACCATCAACGTAACCATTTGGAATGAATTTCGTCACGAAAAAAAGAACCCTGTAGTGCAAGCCATTTACCCCGAGGGCATTCATGCCTGCATTAAGGCTTTTCTTGACGTAAACGAAGATATGAACGTGCGCTTGGCAGCACTTGACGATCCCGATCAAGGCCTTCCCGATGAGGTTCTTGAGAGCACCGACGTCCTTGTTTGGTGGGGACATCTCGCACACGGTGAAGTATCCGACGTGCTGGTTGAAAAAATTCGCCAACGCGTATACCTTGGCAAAATGGGTTTTATCGCGCTGCATTCCGCACACAAATCCAAGCCCTTCCGTGCAATTATAGGAACTTCGGGCAACCTTTCTTGGGGTAGAGAACAAAAAGAAATCATGTGGACGCTTTTGCCCGCGCACCCCATTGCGGCAGGCATTCCCGATCACTTTATTCTCCCCGAAGAGGAGCTTTACAGTGAGCCTTTTTACATCCCCCAACCCGACGAACTCATCTTTTGCGGTTGGTTTGAGGATGGACACGTCATGCGCGCGGGTGCCACTTTCCTAACCGGTGCGGGCAAGGTGTTCTACTTCCAACCCGGTCACGAGGTTTGCCCCTCTTATCACAACGAAAACGTACAACGCATCATTACCAATGCTGTGCGTTGGGCACAACCCAATGCGGTTGGCTACAACATTCCCGGCGAATGCCCCCACATTACGTGGAAAACGGTTGACGAATTTAACAAATAATTTTGCAAATAATAACGAAGAGTAAAAATATCGGCGCAGAGAAGTCTGTAGTGCCTGCCGGACGGGGAGTTGTCGGTGGGACGAAAAGGGAAGAACCCTTGCGGTCGGTATTTTGCATCCCGCTTCATTCGGCTAACAGAAGGAAAATGCTTCCTTTTTGCCAGAAGAGGTGGAAAGGAGGCATTTTTTATGAAAAAAGAACTTTCCAAAAAACGTCTTAGCAGCAATTTGCGCTTGCTTGCCGTTTCTGCTTTCCTTGCCGCGCTCAGCATCATTTGCGGCAAATACTTGGCGCTACCCGTGGGCAACGTGTTGCGCTTCAGTTTTGAAAATCTGCCCATTCTTTTGGCGGGCATGATGTTCGGCCCCATCGTAGGTGCGCTTGTGGGCATTGTGGCAGACGTTATCGGGTGCTTGATGGTGGCTTATACCATCAATCCGCTCATTACCCTCGGTGCGGCTTGCATTGGCATTTTGGGCGGTGTTTTGTTCCGTGTATTTCGCCGTTTGCCGTTGCCTTGGCAAAGCTTTGCTACTGTGGTGCTTGCGCACTTGGTGGCATCGGTGCTCATCAAAACTTGGGGACTGGCGACCTATTACGATATGCCGCTTTACGCCCTAATGCTTTGGCGGTTGCTCAATTATGCCATTGTTGCTCCCCTTGAATGGGCGCTTATCTATACACTTTTAAAAAACCAACCCTTGCGCCGTCGCTTGGAGGCTCTTGGAGGATAACGCTATGAACTACGAACAAGCACTCACCTATATCCATTCGGTCAACTGGGCGTTTTGCAAGCCGGGTCTTGAGCGCATTACCGAGCTTTGCAAAGCTCTTGGAAATCCGCAAAAAAAGCTTCGTTTTATTCACGTAGCAGGCACAAACGGCAAAGGCTCCACATCCTCTATGCTGGCATCTATTTTGCAAAATGCAGGATACCGCACGGGCCTTTATACCTCGCCCTACATTCGCACCTTTTGTGAGCGCATTCGCGTTGACGGTGAGAATATTCCAAAGGATGCACTTGCAAAACTGACCGAGCGCATCCGTCCCATTGCCGATGCGATGGCGGACAAGCCAACCGAATTTGAGCTCATCACCGCCTTGGCGTTTGAATATTTTTATCAAACCAAGTGCGACGTTGTTGTGCTGGAGGTTGGCCTTGGCGGTCGATTGGATTCGACAAACGTGGTTGAAAACACCGCGCTTTCCATCATTACGGGCATTGATTTTGACCACACCGCGCTCCTTGGTAACACCATTCGAGAGATTGCCACCGAAAAGGCCGGCATCATCAAGGAAGGGCGTCCGGTTCTGTTTGGCGGTGGAGAGGGAGA
>JAGBSQ010000248.1 GCA_017631775.1 Clostridia bacterium
CTTTACCAACAGAACCGAAGAGTTCCATCTTTTCTTTAACGGTAGCCTTGATTGCTTCTACGCCGGGAGCGAGGAGCTTACGGGGGTCAAAGCCCTTGCCGGAAAGATCCTTGCCTGCTTCAACGTATGCGCGGGTAGCAGCTGCAAATGCGAGCTGGCACTCGGTGTTAACGTTGATCTTGGAAACGCCAAGGGAGATTGCCTTTTTGATCATTTCCTCGGGGATACCTGTACCGCCGTGGAGAACAAGAGGCATCTCGCCTACCTTTTCGGAAACTGCTGCGAGAGTCTCGAAAGAGAGACCTTGCCAGTTTTCGGGGTACTTGCCGTGGATGTTACCAATGCCTGCTGCAAGCATGGTTACGCCAAGGTCAGCAATCATTTTGCACTCGTTGGGGTCTGCGCATTCGCCCATACCAACAACGCCGTCTTCTTCGCCGCCGATGGAGCCAACTTCTGCTTCAAGGGAAAGACCCTTCTCTTCGCAAACTGCAACGAGTTCCTTGGTCTTTGCAACGTTCTCTTCGATGGGATAGTGAGAACCGTCGAACATAATGGAAGAAAAGCCTGCTTCGATGCACTTATAGCACCCCTCATAGGAGCCGTGGTCGAGGTGAAGCGCTACGGGAACGGTGATCTTGAGCTCATCGATCATAGCCTTTACCATATTGGTAACGGTGGTAAAGCCGCACATGTACTTGCCTGCACCCTCGGAAACGCCGAGAATAACGGGAGAGTTGAGCTCTTGAGCGGTTTGAAGGATAGCCTTGGTCCACTCAAGGTTATTGATATTGAATTGACCTACTGCATAGTGACCAGCCTTTGCTTTGGTCAACATTTCTTTTGCCGAAACTAACATTTTAAGTCCTCCTGGATTTTGTTCAATTAAACAATAACATTATATACCAAAACGCAAAAAAAATCAAGCCTTTTTTTGATTTCTACAAAACTTTTATAAATTTTTGATGATGTGACCAAAAACACGGCATACTACACTCGTATTTTGTAGAAGTATGCGAGGTAAAACGGTTGGAAAATGATGTAAGATATCAAAAAATGACACAATCCCCCGTAGGAAAAACGATTTTGGAGCTTTCGCTCCCCAACACGGTGGGGCTTTTGGTGATCGCAGCATATTCTTTGGCGGACTCGTTTTTTGTTTCGCGCTTGGTAACTGCGGCAGGGGCGGCCATTGGCGTGGTATTCCCTCTCCCGGTCCTTTTGCAAGCCGTGGGATATACCTTGGGTCTTGGTGCCGGCAGTCGGCTCTCTCGCGCGCTTGGAAAAAGAGATAGAGAGACGGCATCGCGCCTCTCGGCAAGTGCTATTTTGTGGTCGCTGATTTTGGGGTGTGCCATTGCCGCCTTAGGACTTTGGCAAGAAGAGGCACTCCTTGTCGTTTTTGGCGCTTCGCGCGAGATTATTGGCATTGCACGCGCATACCTGACACCGCTTTTGTGGGCGGCTCCCGCTATGTGTGTCACCTTTGTGGTCAGCCAGCTTTTGCGCGCCGAAGGACTTGCCACCTACTCGATGATGGGTCTTGCCGTGGGAAGTGTTTGCAACATCATTCTTGACCCACTTTTGATATCAAAGCTTGATATGGGCATTGCAGGGGCTTCGACCGCAACGCTTATCAGCCAAATTGTGAGTGCCTTGATTCTGCTTTCGGCTTATGTTTTTCGCAAAAGCACACTCCGACCACTCGCGCATTTCCGATTTGGAACTCTATTTTTGTTTGGAAAGATATTTGTAACGGGTCTCCCTTCTCTTTTTCGGCAAGGACTTGCGGGGGTTGCCACCATTCTCATCAATCATGCGGCAAAAGAATACTCCGACGCGGCGGTGTTGGCGCTCTCTTTGGTGGCGCGCGTGTTCCTTTTGGTGTTCAGCCTTTGCCTTGGCATTGGTCAAGGCATGATGCCCGTTGTGGGATACAGCCACGGTGCGGGAAATAAAAAACGGCAAGAAGATGCCTACCGCTTTGCCGTGCGGCTTTCGAGTGCGGTAATGTTTGGTGTCTCTATTCCTCTCCTTATTTGGGCACCAGAGGTGATTGCTCTGTTTCGAAATGACAGCGAGGTCATCAAAATTGGGGTGTTTGCTTTGCGTGCACAATGTGCAATCCTCTTTACACACGGGCTTGTGACCTGCACCATTCTCTATTTGCAAGCGGTTGGGCGTGCATTCCTCGGCACCGTTCTCGCCGCCGCGCGGCAAGGTTTTTTCTTTTTGCCGCTCGTGTTCCTTTTACCAATGAAATTCGGGTTGCTTGGGTTGTGTTTGGCACAGCCAATATCGGATGCCTTGACGTTTTTGTTTGCGTGGGGGATAAAGAAAAGGAAGATGAATTGAAATTGTGGGGGTGAGTCACATTCTTTCTTTTTTTGAAAGCGGTAAGCGTTTGTGCTCGCAGGCTCCTTCCACCGCTATCGCGGTCCCCCTCCCTCCCGGAGGGAGGCTTATGTAGAGTCGCTCAAACATAGAAAGCGAGCCGCAAATGCGGCTCGCTGGTGTTTTATTCGTTACGGTTCCAAAAATACTTGTTGTAGGTATCCGTCAAGTATTGTGCCGCGGTTGCAGAATCTGAAAGGTCAGCGGCAGAGAATTCCGTGCCGCTTGTGGCGGTTGGAATTGATGCGCACCACCAATCATCAGGGATGGCAAAACTTACATCTGTAAGGTTAGAACAGCCAAGGAACGCACGGTAGCCAATACAGGTGACCGAGTTACCAATCGTTACACTTGTAAGACCGGTGCAATCGCTGAAAGCAAGATCACCGATGGTGGTTACAGAGTCGGAAATTGTTACGCTCGTAAGGCTCTTACATCCAGTAAACGCACTCTGGCCGATGCTGGTGACCGAGTTGGGAATCGTTATGCTAGTCAAACTAAAACAGTAATGGAAGGTGTGATCACTAATCTCGGTAACAGAAGAGGAAAGAATTACGTTATTCAGGTTATCGCAATCGGTAAACGCTGCCCTACCAATGTTTGTAACCGAGTCCGGAATCGTTACACTTGTAAGGCTATCGCAATTATAGAACGCATATTCACCAATACTAACAACCGTGTCGGGAATCGTTACACTCATAAGATTGGTGCAAAAGTAGAACACATAATCACCGATGTTGATAAGTGAGGCTGGGATGGTTACATTTGCAAGACCGTCGCAATTATTAAATGCACCCTCTCCAATGTTGGTGACCGTATCGGGGACCTCTATGTCCATAAGGCTCTTTGCATCGGAAAATGCCCACTCTCCAATGGTAGTCACCGTGTTTGGAACAACAAAAGTCTCATCGGTTTTGCCGGTTGCATAAAGAATCAATACTGTTCCGTCTTTGGTATAAAGATTTCCGTTAATGGATTGATACGATTCATTATTTTTATCGACTTCAACATTCGCAAGCTTTAAGCAATATTGGAACGCATACTCTCCGATGGTATTCACAGACTTACCAATCATTACGCTTTCAAGATTACTACAATATTCAAACGAAGCTCTGCCGATATCGGTGACCGAATTGGGAATTTTTACGCTCGTAAGGCTTGTGCACTTGTAAAATGCGAAATCGCCAATGCGGGGGACCGAATTAGGAATCGTTACATCCGTAAGGTTGGAGCAATATGCGAATGCACTATTGCCGATATTGGTGACAGAATTTGCAAGCGTTACACTTGTAAGGTTTGTACACTCGCGAAACGCGGCATTATCAATGCTTGTAACCGAGTTGGGAATGGTTACGCTTGTAATGCCAATACACTGATAAAACGCAGAATTGCCGATGCCTGTGACTTTGTAGCCATCAATGCTATCGCCAATATAGATAACACTATCGTCACAGGTTCCAATACCTGTGATGGTACAAGTTTTACCATCACCATTCACTTCATACTCAAGACCTTCGCTTGGAAGATGTGTTTCTTCCGGAGCTGTTGTGGTTGTTTCTTCCGGCGTTGTGACGGTCGCTTCTGCCCATGGCAACCGCGGCATCTCGCAGGAACTGAACGCACAAATAAATATAATGATAAACGCAAATAGACATAAAACCTTTTTCATTTTTGACCCTTCCTTTCTTTGAATAGATAGAAGATAGTAGCATTATAGCAAAATTCTTGCTTTTTGTCAACGCAAAAATGCGGGTGGGTTCTTGTTCTCGTGCTGAGAGAAGTCTGCCGAGAGCATTTCTTTCAGTTTTGCAACGTCCAGGTCGGAAATCGCTTCCTCGGCATATGCCAAGAGATAGCGGAAGGCATCGGGTTGAGAGATGCGTTGCAGGGGGCGATTGTCCTTCTCCTCTAAATAGAGGCTGAGTCCCTCCCAAAAGCCAAAAGGTGACGGCATCAGGGGCGTGAGATACCACAAAGCGTGTGCAAAGCGGCCGCTCTCGAGGTAGCGGTCAAGCACCTCGGCGATGTGCGTCAAACGTTGCATTTCCTCATATTTTATCCACTTGCTTTGCAGAACCGTATAAGGCGCTACAGGGAGATAGCGGTATTCGTACTCTTCTGCCCTCTCTCGCAGCTCTGTGCCGTAAAGGAGCTTGAGAAAACCGAGCTGCAGCATATCCGAGGAGCCATAGGCATCGTCAAAAGATTTTGCAAAAGACGTATAATCCTCATACGGAAGTCCTGCAATGAGGTCAAGGTGAACGTGGACGTTGCCGACCTCGCGAATGCGCCTTGCGGCACCGATTACCTTATGTGCATCGATGTGGCGCGACGAAGCGGCAAGCGTCTTTTCATTTGTGCTTTGCAGGCCGATTTCAAGCTGTACCTTTCCCTTGGGAAAACGGGAAAGAATGTTGAAACTTTCTTCGTTGAGGAGTGTGGCGCAGATTTCGAAATGATAGCTTTTTGTGTATTTTGGATCAAGAAGTGCCTGCCAAATTGCATTTGCGCGCTTAACATCGGCATTGAAGGTGCGGTCAACAAATTTGCTGACCTTGCAGTTGGTTTGGATCTTTTCAAAAGTTAGAAGCTCCTCAAGGGTTTGCTCTACACTCTTAAAGCGCACACCGTGGGTTGCTGATGAGAGGCAATACGCGCAGGAATAGGGGCAACCGCGCGAGGATTCGTAATAAAGAATACCACCGGTTTCCTCTCCCTCGCGGTAATGTACACCGGCATCGGCAAAGGTAACGGCATCACCGCCCGAAATGCGGGGATAGTCTCTTCCCTCTTTTATTGCTTGGCAAAGGGATAGCATGGCTTCCTCGCCCTCGCCGCGCACGATGGCATCTATCCAAGAGGAACCCTCAAAGCGTTCCAATCCATAAGAGACCTCGGGGCCGCCAAGTACGATTTTGCTCTTTGGCAACAAGCTTTTCAGCGTTTGGGCAAGGGTGAGCATGGGTTCAATGTTCCAAATATAAGTGGAAAAACCGTAAATATCGGCGTTTTCGCGATAAAGATGCTCCAAAATGTGGGCGGTACGGTCGCGGAGTGTATGTTCTACCAATACGACCTCAAAGCCTGCCCTCTCAAGAGGCTCGCGCAAGCATCGAATTGCCAAATTTGTATGTGAAAAAGAGCCGTTGATGGCAAACAGTACAATCTTCATGCGCTCCCCTCCTTTCCATTTTCTTTGCTTTTAATTTTGATACGTCCAAACGATGCCGAAAGTTTCCTTTAAAATTTCGTACAAGCGCGCATCGGTAATGTTTTCTTCAATGTGAACAAGCTCTCCGCCCTCAAAA
>JAGBSQ010000029.1 GCA_017631775.1 Clostridia bacterium
CAACTTCTTCGACGGTTTCCGTACCTCTCACGAGGTTCAAAAGATCGAAGAAGTTGAGGAAAGGAACGCGACCCTTGATGGTTGCGAGGTGAGCAACAGCACCGAGGTCCATAATTTCCTGTTGGTTAGATTCTGCCATCATAGCAAAACCGGTTTGACGGCATGCGTAAACGTCAGAGTGGTCACCAAAGATGTTGAGAGCATGAGATGCTACGCAACGAGCGGAAACGTGGATAACGCAGGGAAGGAGTTCGCCTGCGATCTTGTACATATTGGGGATCATGAGGAGCAGACCCTGAGAAGCGGTGTAGGTGGTGGTGAGAGCACCTGCTGCCAAAGAACCGTGAACGGCACCTGCAGCACCTGCTTCAGATTGCATCTCCATCATCTTAACAGTGTCACCGAAGATGTTTCTTGCGGGCTCACCGAAAATGTTTTTGTCGGTAGCAGCCCAGGTGTCGGTTACTTCTGCCATGGGAGAGGAAGGAGTAATCGGGTAAATTGCGGCAACTTCCGTAAACGCGTAAGATACGTGCGCAGCGGCGGTGTTACCGTCCATTGAAATTTTTCTTCTTTCAATAGCCATTGGAATCAAATCCTCCTAATAAAATATTAATTAATAATAATTAAAGATGATAATTTCTATCTCACCCCATATGATAACATAAAATAATAAAAAAGTAAAGAGTTTTTTAAAAAAATGTCTAAAAAATATCAATGGCAGAGCAAAAAGATGTTGGAAAAAGAAGAAGAGGAACACAAAAAAGAAAACAGCTTGCAAAGAAGGCAATAAAAACAATCAATCAGACGGTCATTTCAAGAGAGGGCGGCGTGTCCGACCTATATCCCTGCTTGTATTCCGCAACGTTCCCTCGGTCAAACAAAAAAATCCCCCCTCGAAAAACGAAGGGGGGAGAGTTTGTTTTTTTTGTTATTTTTTCGAGGTTTCCTTTTCAGCAAGCTTTTTTGCTCTTCTTCTTGCTCTTACGCGACGGCTAATGATGCAGACGATAACAAGGAGAATAGCAAACAGAACAAGGAAGGGCAATGCTTCCGCAACCCAAATGGCAAAGTCTACTGCGAACTCGGCAAACTCTTCCAAACCTGCGGTAAACGCATTGGCAACACGCGTGCCAAAGGGTTGTTCCTCGGCGGGGGTGTAGCTGACGACCTCGTTGATATAGAGGCTAACGGTGGAATACTCTACACGGCTGTCGTAGTTGTTGAGCTGCGCTTGCAGACGCGCGATTTGTTGACGAACCTCGGAGAGACGTGTTTGAATGGTGAGCCAGAAGTTGTAATCCTTTTGATTGTCGAGAGATTCCATCATGGTGAGCAGGGAATCGCGCTCAATTTGCAATTCCTCAAGCGTTGCCTCAATCGAGTAGTAGCTCTCACTTACGTCTTGGGCATAGGCGTTTTGACGCGTTACGTTGAGCGTATTGCCGACCGAATTGATAAACGCATCTGCATTTTCTGCAGGAATGCGGAATTTGTAGGAAGCATAGCGCGCCACTTTAGAGTTGTAATTGCGGTTGGTGACCGAGTTGCTCTCCACATAGCCGCCGTGTTCTGCCACGAGAGCGGCGATATTTGCAACCGTGGCGTCAAATTCCTTGGTTTCGGCATTCAACTCATAGGTTTTAATAATCTTGCGCTCGGTGATGTCTGCAGGGGGAGTGGTAGAATTGAGCTTGTCGTCTCCCATACCAACCGAAGGAACCTCGGGGGATGCTTCGGGTGCATAAAGGTTTCCTGCACTGTCCTTTGCCGCGGAGCAGGATGCAAACGCAAGAACAGTCAAAAGAGAAAGAACGGCAAGAAGGATACGAAACATTTTGTTTTTCATAATAGAACCTCCAAAAAGAGTGTTATTTTAATGGGATTCCGTTGGCGTCGCATTTGGTAATATAAAATACGTTGGGAACGATAGGGGGATAAATCTCCTGAACCAAGGAATCAAAGTCCACAACCACGTAGTCTCCAACCACAAAGGTTTCGGAATTGTTGGAGGGGAAGGAAACATAGGCAGGCGTGCCGTTCTGCAATCCGGACGTGCCTTTATCGATAACGGTTACGAACAATTGCTTTTCGTGGACCTCGGTCACTTTTGCAACAAAATGCGCCGGTGGAGTGGGTTTGGGTTTTTGTTCGCAGGATGCAAAGCTAAAGAGGGAAAGTACGAATAGGGCAGCAAGGAGTAAGGCGAAAATTTTGTTCTTTTTCATAACGAACCTCACAAATTTTTATTTCGAATTCAGCTTATGGAGAAGCTCGCAGAACTCGACGCGTTCGGGGTAAGCGGAAAAATCGTACGCGTTGAGTATGTGCAGAATGTTGTCAAGGTCAAAGCCTTCGGGCAGATATTTGCTGTCATGGAGCAGCATGCAGGTCTCGATCACAGCAATCATAAATGCACGGTCTGCATCTGCGGCCCCGAGGTAATTGTCATAGCCGATGTTGTAGAGGTTGGGGAAGACGGAGGCGGTATCTTCGGGCAGCTTGTAGTTAACGGCAAGCTCAAGCCAATTTGTTCCCTCTGCCATAGCCGCCTCGGTCAAGGTCAGCTCATAGCAAACGGTCACCTGGTGGCCGGCACCAACTTCGCCTGCATCCTTGGTGTCGTCGGTGAAGTCTTCTTCATTGAGAATTCTGTTTTCGTATCCAATCAAACGGAAGGCGGAAACGTAGGCAGGGTCAAAGGTGACTTGCATTTTAACGTCCTTTGCAACGGTATAAAGATTTGCAAACAGATCGTTGGAAAATACCTTTTCGGCTTCTGCTTCGCCGTCGATATAGAGGTAAACGCCGTTGCCGTTGTCGGCAAGGGTCTCCATCTTTTCGTCGCGGTAGTTGCCGGTGCCAAAGCCGAGAACAGAGAGGAAGATGCCGGCCTCGCGCTTTTCAACAATATATTCCTTGAGCTCGCTTTGAGAGGAGATGCCTACGTTGAGGTCACCGTCCGATGCCATAATGATGCGGTTGTTGCCACCCTCAATATAGTGCTTTTGTGCCAGCTCATAGGCTTTTTGCAGGCCTGCTTGACCGTTTGTCGAGCCGCTTGCGCTCAGCAAATTGATGGCGGTGAGAATGGTGAGCTTTTTGTTGCCCTTGCAACCGTCAAGCACAACGGCCTCTCTGCCGGAGTAGGTAACAATCGAAATGGTGTCGTTTTCATCCAGTTGCTCGGTCAGGTGGGAGAAGGCCTTTTTGAGCAAGGGGAGCTTATCGCTGGAGCGCATAGAACCCGACACGTCAATCAAAAATACGAGGTTGTTGCCCTCGGTGGGGGTTGCATCAGCGGCTTGCAGGGTCATGGAAAAGAGCACGTTTTCTGCATTCCACGGGCAGGGGAAAAGCGCGGAATTGACAGAGAAAAGCTCGTTTTCTTGCGGTTGTGCCGCGGTGTATTTAAAGTAGTTGAGGAACTCCTCGGTGCGGAAGTTGGAGGAAAAACGGATCAGCTCTTGCAGGGAATATCCGCTGTTGACAAGCTTGCGGAAGTAAGTGTAGGAAGCGGTGTCAACGTCAGCCGAAAGGGTGGATACGTTGTTTTTCTCTGTGCTGACAAAGGGATTTTCTACAAACGGGTTTTGAATTTCTTCGTCACCGTCAGGTTCAGCGGGGGCATTTTCGGGCAGCTCGACATTGTCGCCATAGTTGTAGCTTGGGGCGTTGTTTGCGGCACCTCCTTCTTGGGGGGCGGATGCATTCAGGTTTGCGCTGCAGGATGCAAGGGTCAAGAGTGCAACGGTTGCGAGTAAAACAAAAAGAATAGTGATGATCTTGCGTTTCATAAAGAGTACCTTCCTTTCGGTCAAGTTAGTTCAAAATATCCGAAATACAGGAGATGAGGGAGGAGGAAGGGAGAATTTCGGCTTCGTAGTCAAAAAGGACTGCATGACCACGGTTGCCGTCGGTGTTTTTGAGGTAGGGGGAGAGCACGGTTCCGTCCTCGCAAACCAGCCACACGCGACACAAAAGCGTGGGGGAGGCTTCGCCAACAGAGGCACCTTGACCCATCAGGTCAAGCATTTTGTCCACCTCGCGAGAGGTCAAATCGCGGCTACGGTAAAGCGTTTCGTCACCCTCGTACTGCAAAACGAGGTAGGTCGAGCCAAAGTAATCAAGCTCGTTTTCGCTCACGGCCGTGCAGGTCAATGTTCCGCGGTTTGCGCTCAAAAAGCTGTCAAGCGTTGCGGGCGCTTCCACTTCGGGATTTTCGGCTTTGTCAAACGCGCCCAAAATGTTGTCCATCAAGGGGGAGTTTAACAATCCACCGCCAACAAGTACCACCGCAAGAATGCAGGCGACCGCCGCCACCCACGGGCGAGCGTAAAATCTCTCCTTTTTATAAGAGAGCGCCTCTTGCAAATAGACGTCGCTGACGTTGCCGATCTCATCGAGAAGGAATGCGGCTTTTCTTCTTTTATTATTCATAATAAGTCACACGCCTCCAATCTGAGTTTTAATTGTTCGCGCAAGCGATGCAGTACGACCTTTACCTTTGCCTCGCTAACACCTATCTCCTTTGCAATCAACGTGACCGGCTGTGCATAAAAATAGCGGCGCACAAAAATTACTCGTTTTTCCTCGGTGAGCGTGCGCAAGAATTCGTTGATTTCTCCGCGCAAGCGACCGCGTTCAAATTCTTCGGCGGGGGTGCTGCTGTCGGGAATGCAATCGGTCAATTCCTCAACCATTTCCAAAACGCCTCCGCGCTTTTCGCGGTGGTCGCGTCGCCAACGGTCAATTGAGAGCCGCCGCGTGATTTTGGAAAGGAATGGCCCCAAATACATCGGTCTTGCCGAAGGCATCGCGTTCCACGCCCCAAGATAGGTGTCGTTGACACATTCTTCTGCGTCCTCGTGAGAGGAAAGCAGGGAATAAGAAAGAGAATGTAGCATTTTGCCGTACTTCTTTTCGGTCTCGGCAATCGCTCTCTCTTTTCGTTCCCAGTAAAGATCAACGATTTTGTAGTCCTCCATAAAATTCTCCTGTTTTTTTCGGGCTTCACTATATAACTCGCCCTTTTGTGCCAAAGGTTACACTTTTTTCTAAAAATTTTTTAAAAAACTTGAAAATAATTTGTTTTCTACCTTTATCATATCAAAAAAGTAGGGGATTGTCAAGAAAATAAAATGAGTACGTCTCTGTATGTCATCCTGAGCGGAGGAAAACGCTTGCGTTTTGCGTAGTCGAAGTTCTGCGAGTTGAGCCTTGGCGAACAAGCAGAACCGAGGAGCGAACGCGACGAAGGGATCTCGTAACGAGTCTTGGTGGCTTACCAAGGCAAATGTAACATTCCGGTGAAAAGTCACCGAGATTCCAAGCGAGATCCCTACGGCGCCTTGCGCCTTGCTTTCACCTCGTTCCTCACTCGGTGAAAGTTCGACTTCGCTCAGGATGACATACAGTGGTTTGGTTTTGCTTTTATTGTTAAAAGTGGGACGACATCCTCGGCGTCCCGCATCAATGCCAAACAACTCTCCTAACAGGCAGGGGCTCGGTGGCCCCTGACTGTTAGCGAGAGCAAAAGCAAGCGTAACGCTTGCGTCGACTGTCTGTTAGAGAACTAACAGGTTTCTTTTGACATATTTGTTAGAGAGTTTCTTGAAAGGGGTGTGGGGGAAACTTCTTGCAAGAAGTTTCCCCCACGTCAAACCACGTCAAACCGCGTCAAACCGCGTCCTTATAAAACTTTACTCAAAAACTCCTTGGTTCTGGGGTTTTGAGGATTGCCGAAGAGCTCGGCGGGAGGTGCATCCTCGGCGATGACGCCGCCGTCCATAAAGAGGACGCGGTCGGCAACCTCGCGAGCAAATCCCATTTCGTGCGTAACGATGACCATTGTCATGCCTTCATCGGCGAGTTCTTTGATCAGGTCGAGAACTTCGCCAACCATTTCGGGGTCGAGGGCAGAGGTAGGCTCGTCAAACAGCATTACCTCGGGGTTCATTGCAAGCGCACGAACAATGGCAATACGTTGCTTTTGTCCACCCGAAAGGGTAGAGGGGTAGACGTTTGCTTTGTCCTCAAGACCGATGCGGCGCAAAAGAGACATAGCCTTTTCGGTTGCTTCCTCCTTGGTTTGCAGCTTGAGCTGAACAGGAGCCAAAACGAGGTTTTGAAGCACCGTCATGTTGTTAAACAGATTAAAATGTTGGAACACCATGCCCATTTTTTGGCGAGCGGCATTGATGTTGATGCCGTGTGCTTTGGTGTATTCCTTTTTTGCTTTTGCAAACGCGCCGCCTTCCACCTTTTTGAGAGAATGTTCTTGGCAAATCTTTGCAAGGGCCTCTTCCTCACTCATGCCTTTTTTAATCATGGATTGGTAAGTATAAGAGGTCTTGATGATGTCCTCGTGCAAATAGGGATCTGCCTCGGTCAAAAGATCTTCATCCAACCAAACCTCACCCATGGTGGGTTCTTCCAGCAGGTTCATGCAGCGCAAAAGTGTGCTTTTTCCGCTACCCGAAGGGCCGATAATGGCTACCTTTTCGCCATTTTGAATGTTGCAGGAAACTCCCTTGAGAACATTGAGAGCTCCAAAATTTTTATAAATATTCTTAACGCTTATCACTTGCTCTCAACCTCTTTTCAATCATTTTAATAGCAAAGGTCAAAATGTAGACCACCGCCAAATAGAAAACTGCCACAACCGCCATGGGTACAAGATAGCTTGCCATGTTGTTGCCGCTACCAATAATCTTTGCCGCCATGGTCAGGTCGTACATACCAATCATGCTAACAATTGAGGTCTCCTTGATCAGGGCGATGAGCTCGTTACCGATTGCGGGAATTACGTTTTTGATGGCTTGGGGAATAACGATTTTGAGCATGGTGGTCTTGCCGGAAAGACCGAGCGCGCGACCTGCCTCGGTTTGACCGATGTCAACCGAGAGAATGCCTGCACGAATGTTTTCGGCAACGTAAGCACCCGAGTTGATACCAAACGCGAGTGTTGCGGTGACGATGATGGGGAAGCCGCGAATGGCAAAAATAACGTACGCCATAATAAAAAGCTGGAGTGCCATAGGCGTGCCGCGAATAACGGTGATATACAAATTACAGAGGAATTTGGGAATTGTTGTCCACGCGTTCTTTTTGGAGATGGTGACAATGGCCACCACCGTGCCAAGCAAAAGACCAAGCAGGGCAGCGAGAACAGAAATGATGAGAGTTGTTTTCAGTCCTTCAAAAATACTGTCCATATATTTGGGAGTATTGAACAACTCTATGACTTTGTTAATAAAATTCATACCTTTTCCTTTTCTTCTATACATGACGAAAAAGAACAATGCCTTGGCAAAGTTCTTTTTCGCAACAATTCATTAATTTATTTTATGGGGGAGCGGGAAAACTTATTTTTAGAAGCCCATGTGCTCCATAACCATCTTTTCGATTGCGGTCTTACCGGTCTCGTCCTTCTTCATCAGGTCAGCAAGAACTGCATTGATGGCGTCGAGCAGCTCTTGGTTGCCCTTGGTTACGCAAATTGCGTATTGCTCTTCAACGGGAGCATCGTCAGCATCGGTTTCGCCTGCATAGTAGAGGGGAACACACTTAAGAGCAGAGTTGTTCTTGGTGATGTATTGAGCAGGGAGTTC
>JAGBSQ010000249.1 GCA_017631775.1 Clostridia bacterium
ATTTGCCCTCCTTCTCTTTTTTATTTTATTATACAATATTTTTGCCCCTTTTTCAATAGCATTTTTTTGATTTTTTCACACTTTTGTACAGACGAACGGCAAAATATATGTTATACTATAGGTAGTTTTGGAAGAAAGGATCTTTCAAGTATGGATTTTAACACCTTTAGTTTGATATACCCCAACGAGGAACTTCGCAAAAAGCACGATAGCGGCGAATGTGTACCGGATATCGATCTGTTTACCCTGCAAGAGCTCGGACTTCTTGAAGTGTTCAACCTCAAGAACCGCGATCTTTCGGAGTTCTTTACGATGGATGCAGAGGTTATTCGCTACCGCATTGCAACCTTTGACGATATGCTCCGTTGCGGTGCACTGACCGATATGCTCAACAAGCTCGTTCCTGTTCTCAATGATATTATGGAGCTGCGCCGTCTTGAAGCAGACAACGGCGACACAAACGATTATCTCTCCAGCATTACCGAAATCGAACTTTACGTTTCGAGCGTAAAGGTTTTGCACGAATGCTTGACCGAGGTCAAGGGTGAACTCAAGAGCCCTGCTTTTTTGGCGCTCGCAGACCTTGTTACCACGCTTGCAGAAAGCAATTACTACCGTGAACTGAACGAAAAGCTCAACGAGCTGACACGCCGCGTACGCGAAATTAAGAGCGTGACCGTTGGTGTCAATCTTGATGCACAGCTTCGTCCCTCCTCGGCAGGTGTTCTCTCTATCAATGCCGAAACCTTTAAGTCGGGTGATGCCTTGGATAAGATTTTGCGCCTCGACTTTAAAAATGACAATTACACCTGCATTGCAAACCTTGTTCCCTTTGGCAAAAAGCAGAGCGAGAACCAAAAAATGGCGCTCTCCCTCGCGTTCAACAGCGCTATTAACGACGTTTACCGCTCCTCTTTGCGCTCTTGGAAGAAGATTGTGCAAACTTATGTTTTGGAAAACACCGAATTCTTGCTCAATTTGATGCCTGAGTTTGAATTTTTGGTTAAGGGAACGAATATGCTGCGCGCTCTGCAAAACAAGGGTTGCGTGCTCTCGCTCCCCGAAATTCGCCCCATGGAGGAAAGAGCTTTTTCGGCAACCGGACTTTACAATCCTTGTGTAGCACTCAAAATTGAGGATGAAATTGTTGCAAATGATCTTGTTTTTGATGAAAACGCGACCATTTATGTGCTTTCCGGACCGAACCGCGGCGGCAAATCGGTTATCACTTGCGCAATAGGGCTTGCTCAGGTTATGATGCAGCTCGGTATGTACGTGCCTGCAGAAAATGCGAGCATTTCCCCCGTTGACGGCATTTATACACACTTCCCCACCGGTGCCGACGATACCATCGACAAAGGCCGTCTTGGTGAGGAATGTGCACGTCTTAGTGAAATTCTCGATTGTGTAACGGCTAACAGCTTGGTTCTTCTCGACGAGTCGCTTTCCTCGACAGGTAGCTTTGAGGCTTCTTACATTGCGGCAGAGGTTCTTGGCGGTCTTGCCCACGTTGGTTGCCGTTGCCTCTTCTCTACCCACTTGCACGAGTTGGCAGCTGAAATTGACAACATCAATGCTCGCTCCAAGGCTTCGGGCGGTGTTGCCATTGATACGCTCGTTGCAGGCATTAAGGGCGAAGGAAAGCGCTCCTTCAAAATTACACGTGCAAAGCCGGACGGCAAGAGCTACGCTCGCGACATTGCCGAGAGCTATGGATTGACTTACGAAACCATTTTGAAGAGATTTGAATAAGCTATTAAGCTTTTTCATAGAATGAATTTAGAAAATAAATAAGAACTCCGAGAACAGAAATGTTCTCGGAGTTTTCTTTTATGCCCTAAAAAAGACTGCAAAATTGAGAATGAGCATATAAACCAACCACAATTCGTGGAGCAAAAGGAGCATTCCCGCAAATTTGCTGACGCGGTAAAAGCAGAGTGTGACACCCGTGCAAAGTATGAGGATAAGGATACTTTCAAGCACACTCAAAAAGAGCAATCCTGCGCCAAAGAAGGTTGGATACCAACAAAGCTCCAATACTGCAAGCAGAACAAATAGCATTCCGCCCTTGTATTTATCTACCTCGCATCCGTGAGAACGGTACCCGAAAGCAAAGCCTGCCGCGCATCCTACTACGAGAAATGAGACTGTCCACAAAAGCGCCATCAACCACGAGGGCGGAACCATATCGGTAACGCCCAAGGACATTAGCAGGGTGTATGGACTGCCCACAAAAAAGCGAACGAGTATGCCGCCAACCATCACGCTACCGCCCATTAGAATCATCCAAAGCGGATTGCTATGCTCCATTTCCATATTCAGCCACGCGCCAACCGTCATGCGCCCATATTTCTTCTTAAACAAAAACAGCACCTCCCGAAAGATGCTGTTTTTGTGTGCATCTCTCCTTAAAACCTATGACAGAGTGATGCATTTTATTCGATTTGCGGCAAATTCCAAGGCACGCGTAAGGGGTGGTTTTCGTCAACCTTCTCTTCTTCTTCGTTCTCTTCTTGGTGAGTGGTGCAAGAACGGTTGTATTGCTCCTTTTTGCCCGAAACGCCGCAATAGTCGGGGAGATTGGCGGCAAAATAGGCTTCGTTTGGGTTGGGATTTGGAGAAAGTGTGGCAGGGTCACCGCGAAAGACGTATTCGGCATCGCTAACCGTCACTTGCTTTGGAAAATGCCTTTCCACTTGAATAAGTCCTACTTCTTTTCTCTCTTCATTTGGGCAATGGCCGTGGCATATGCCGCCCGAGGTGCAAACCTCGCAAAGAACGTGACATTGGCAAAGCGTTTTGGGGAGAGTTTCGGCGGTGAACCAACCCGTCTGGACTCTATTGCCGCGTGGATCTTTTTGACAAGCCTGTGCCAAAAGCTCACCCGAATCGCGGCAAAAGGTTGCTTTGATAACGGTGTTTGGCATGTCGAATTCTCGTCTTTCGCCTCTTTCTGTCACAATGCTGCGCATAACAGTGTTCCAAATATTGGTGCAAAGATTGCGCCCCTCGAGTGCCTCGGGGTATTCGTAGCCGCACCAAACACCGCAAACAAGCGACGGCGTGTAGCCGATGAACCATCTATCGTTGTCATTTTGTGTGGTTCCCGTTTTGCCGGCACAAGCACAAAGGTTTTGAAGAGTGATTGAGGAAGAGGTTCCGCTCTCGACAACGCCCTCAAGCAGTTTGGTCATAATGGCGGCAGTCTCTACCGATAAAATGCGCTCGCTTTCATCTCCGCACGAAAGCAGAATATTCCCCTCGCTGTCGGTTACGCGATAATAGGAGCGCCAGGAATGATACACGCCACCATCAGAGAGCGCCGTATAAGCCGTTGTAAGCTCGCGCAAGGTAACGCCGTAGTTGAGCTGTCCAAGTCCCAATGCCGCCCAATCGCAATCGTTTGCCGCGGGCGTAGAGACAAGTCCCAAATGGAAGCGGTCGCGGCCGTAGGAATAGGATTTTTCAAGACCCAAATCCTCAAGTACGCGCAAGGCAACGGTGTTTGTAGAGTGTGCAACGGCATAGGCAACGTTGGTAAGACCTCGGTAGGTATTGTTGGCATTCTTAGGCCAAACAGAACGGCCACTGACGTCAAACTTGATAGGAACGTCATCATAAACGCTTGCCCAGTTAATAATCCCCTCTTCAAGTGCCGGAGCATACACCGTAAGCGGCTTGATGGTGGAGCCGGGCGCGCGTCGCGTTTGTGTTGCAAAGTTTTGCACGCGATTCCCTTTCTTTTCGCCAACGGCGCCTGCTACACCGAGAATATCCCCCGTTTTGCTATCGATAATAATAATGGCCGACTGTGCGGACACGCCGTTTGCATTTTGTGGCACGCGCACCAAGGTGCGGTAGTACTCCTCGACAAGCGTTTGAATTTCTTTATCCATTGCCATATCAATGTGAAGGCCGCCCGTGTGGAACAAATGTGAGGCCGCCGAACGGCTCATGCCGTATTTTGTGACAAGGTCGCTTATAACGTCCTCAATGACCATATCGGCATACCACGAGTTTGATCCCCCACCGCTCGCCTCTTTTACGTTGAGCACCGTTTGGGCATTAGATGCCGCCGCAAATGCTGCCTCATCAAGATAGCCTTGTTCGTGCATTTGCGAAAGGATCAAATCTCGCCTTGCGCGATTGTTTTCGGGGTGGCGAATGGGGTTGTAATAGCTCGGATTGTTGGTGATTGCAATAATTGCCGCGCATTCCTCGGGGGGCAGCTCCGAAACAGTTTTGGAAAAATAATGCTCTGCGGCGGCGGCAACTCCGTCGCATTGGTCGGAGAAATGCACCACGTTGAGGTAAAGCTCAAGAATTTGTGTTTTGTCGAGTTTTCTTTCAAGGTCTCGCGCCCATAATATCTCTTGCAGCTTTCTCTTCCAAGTAGGGGCGTTTTCGCCCGTGAGGTTTTTGACGAGCTGCTGGGTGATGGTAGAGCCGCCAAAGTGACTGTCTCCGTGCAAAAAATAGTTGGCAACGGCGGCAAGCGTACGTCGCCAATCGGTGCCTTTGTGCTCAAAAAATCGTTTGTCCTCAATGGCAATCACGGCATTGACCATTGCCGTTGGTATTTCTTCGTAAGGCACGTATGCAATCTCTCTGTTTGACCAAACCTCGTCGGTCACCTTTTGGCGCTGACCTTGGCGATTGGTGCGGTCGGTAAAATTGTAGATATAAAACTGCGGCGAACACGGTTGCACACCAAGTGTTGGGAGAAGTTCGTCGGCAGAAACCGAAAAAGTAAGCGTTAGATAAAACGCCACGCAAATTCCAATCATCAAGGACACCCACAAAACAGCGGCAACAATTCCCCAAAGAAAACGGCGCATCGCGGGTTTAATTCGTCTTGTTTTTTTTTGCATTTTAATCTCCATTCTTTTTTTGTTAGTATCTCACGCGGCGGTGCATATCAATCGCGAAAATGGATATGCTATCATTACCGATGCGGCTAAAAAAAGAGATAGGAGACAGAATATGGATGTAACAAAGATTTTTGCAATTCTTTGCGGATTTTTACTTATTGTTTGCCTCACGCTTGCCATTACCTGCCTTACGCTAATGCGAAACGCGGTAGATGAAACCGCTGTGTGGCAAGAACGCGCCGAAGCGCTTGTAAATGAGCTTGACGGCTGTGTGCAGGTGATGAAGGAATCAGAAACCGAGGATCTGCCGGTGATTGCCCCCGAAGATAGCGAGGACAATGCCCCTCGCAACCGCTATTGCCTGCGCCTTGAGGGCGAGCGCATTGGCATTTATGATGCTGACGGATTTTTGATTGAAGAGATTAAAACCGAGGCAACCTTGCTACCCAAGGCAGAACGCCAAAGGCTGTTGGACGGTGTTTGGGCAGAAGATTGGAAAGCCTTGCAAAAGCTTGTTCAAGATTATGAATAAAGAAAACCCCAACCGCTTTGGTTGGGGTTTTTGTGGTTTTTATCTTTATTGATAAAATCTACTACTTTAATTTTTTTGTCAATACCATGTCTGTTTTTTCGTGAAATAATACAATTGTTTGTTGTTGTGCTTGTATATATTGTATAATGTTTTTTAGCAAGATACTTAATTTGTACCGTTTACGCCTCCGTTTAAAAGAACCTCGTAGCATGCGTCATCATTGAGCGAAAGATTGACTCCCTCTACGTGCAAAAAACGCGCTTTGGCATAGCTGTAAGTGGAGATGGGACGGTCGAGTGCATCGTTGGATTGTGCGCTTACAAAAATCTCTTCTCCTTCCCTTTTTGTAATGATAACGGTATGGTACCAATCCCCCTCGGCATTGGCATATTGCACCACGTCGCCAACCTCGGCAAGCTCTCGGGGTACCTCTCTTGCAAAGGGTCCCACTCCCCCGTTTTCTTCGTCGAATTTTTGTGTGAGAAAATCATAAAAGTACTCTACGCTACTCCAAGCGGGGGCTCTATCGTCGGATGAAATGTAGTACCACCCAACCCCGCGCGTGTAATTCATGGTACAGCTCCCTGCCAAAAGACATTGCGAAACAAAATTTGTGCAGTTGCCTCCAATGCCGGTAAAATCAAAAAAGAGTGGATTGCGTGAGAGTGCCCAGGTTTTGGCATACTCCACGGCTCGCTCTCGGTTGTAGGGCTTTTGTATGAGCATAAGTAACGCCTCCTTGCATATTTTTACATATACAGTATATGCCAAACGGCAAAAAATGCCCCGCATCAATCGATGCGGGGGTTTTTTGGTTAAGAAGCAAAGGTGTTAAACATTTTCTCCATATCAACCATTGTATTTTTGAATTTTACGGTTATGGTCTCATCGATACCGTTATCACGGTCGCCAAGCACCAATATGTAACGCGCTCCCGTGCTTTTAGAGGTTGCAGAAACCACAATAAAGGATTCGTTTGTATATCCCGTTTTGCAGGCCTCAATATCGACACCCGTGAGCGAGAAGGAATCGTATTTCTCGATTCTGCTCTTGTAGGAAGGCTTGAGGCTCACGTTGTAGGTGGTCGGCACGCCGTCTTTATCCCACGTTGCGGTAATGGTGTAGTTTGCTGTTCTCGGCTTAAGAATATCAACAATGAGCTCGCATTGCATAGCATATGCCATAATTTGTGCCATATCGCGCGCAGTTGTCACGTTTGTGGTGCTATCAAAGCCTACAGCGTTATCGAACTGTGTATCGGCAAGGCCGAGCTCGCGCGCCTTTGCATTCATCATACTGACAAATGCCGCTTCACTACCTGCTACCTCTTTTACAATCATATAGGTGCAATCTGCCGCAGAGGAAACGCCAATGCCATAAAGCAGATCCTTGACAGAATAAGTGTCACCAATGCAGGTAATGCCGTTTGAAATTTGCGGTAAAGAAAGCTCGGTGCCCAAATAATTGCCGCTTGTAACGTATTCGACAACCTCGTGTGTGAGCGGAACTTGGCGGTCAAGGTCTTCAACCGTTAAAGCCTCGCATGCAACAATCAAGGTCATCACCTTTGTCATAGAAGCAGGCGAAAAAGTCGCTTCCGAGTTCTTTTGCGCCACGATCTTGCCGGTTTCAAGATTGATCAAAACGGCATAGTAGGCATCGATCAAGTCAAAAATGTTTTGGGTGCTTTCATTTTCAACAGCGGGCGGAACTACTGTTCCACCGCTAAAAATAGCCGCGTTTTGATTTTGCGGAGGCGGTGTGATTTGGTTTTGCGAGGGTGTTGTTTGATTGTCGTGGGGATGCTTTACAGCATCTGCCGAGCAAGCGCGAAAAACAAATACGCTAACGGTAAATATTAAAAAAACGGAAAGCGCGAGCAAAAAAATTGCCATGAGTGCTTCGCCGTCGATACGCTCTCTTTTGGAATTGGAGTTGTTGGGGTTATTCACAAATTTTGCTCCCTTCTTGTGGGTTTTCTCACCTAAAATTGTACCATAAAATGCGCTTTTTTGCAAGGTTTTTTAAATAACTTTTTGATATTTTTAATAAATATAAAGCTTTTTAAATAATTATTAAAAAAAAAGATAAATTTTATTGACAATGCAAAAAAATTGTGATAAAATTAACTTGGAATAATTTTAATTACTGTGGAGGTCTATTATGGCACTGTTTAACAAGAAAAAAACTGAAGAAACAAAAAAAGAAGCGGTCAAAGCTCCCGCTACCGAAAAGAAAGGACCGTCCATACATAACGTAAAAGTTCCTGCGGCTAAAGCAGAAACCAAACCCGTTGAAACCAAGCCCGCACCCGCAAAAGCTCCCGCTGCAAGCAAGGTTGTAGCAAAGCCCGCTCCTGCAAAGGCTGCTGCTCCCGCTGCTCCTGCTGCAAAGCCCGCTGCTCCTGCTAAAAAGGCAGTTCCCGCATCTAAAGTTCCCGAGGGGGTTACCGTTGTTTCCCGTCCCTTCTTTATGAAGACCGAGGAAGACGTAAAACTCGCTTTTGATCAAGCAATTGCAGAAGCTGATGCAGAAATTGCAAAGAACGGCGCTAAGGCTGTTGGTAAGTACGAGTTTGAGCTTGAAGTTGACGGCTACCACTTCTACCTTGTTGCAAACAACGGTCAGGTTCTTTTCGATAGCCCCAGCTTCACTACCCTGGTTGGCGCTCTTAAGGGTATTGAAACCTTTAAGAAGACCGTTGCAGAAGGCGAATTCGCTATTCGTTCCGACAAATATGACAGATACCGCTTTGTTCTTGCTCGCAAGTACTACGGCGAAAACTACACCACCAAGGATCAATGCCAAAAGTGCGCTGAGTCTGTAAAGAAGTTTGCAAACAACGCTCGCATCATTCGTTACACCCCCACCAAGGAAGCTGTTGCCGCTTTTGAGGCTACAAAGATCTCTAAGAGAACTCCCGACGAGATCGACTGGAAGGCAGTTGAAAAGCTGGAAGCAAGCACTCCTAAGATGGGCAAATTTGAAATTTGCAAGGAAAGCGATCAATATGCTTTCTATCTGCTTGCTAACACCGGTCAAATCCTTTACTCTAGCCGCTGCTATGCAACCGAGGCTGCTTGCCGCAAGGGTATCGAATCCTTTAAGCGCGCTGCATACGTTGGCAATTTCTTTGTTGACCGCGACAAGTTCGGCAACTTCCGCTACGTTCTCAAGAACATCGGCTCTGCCCCCGCTTTCATTGGTGAATCTTATGACAACAAGCCTCAATGCGAAAAGATCATTGAGTCTGTAAAGAAGTTCATCGTTTCCGCTTCCATCGAGCTCGAAGCATAATCACAAAAAAGGTCTTGGAATTTTCCAAGACCTTTTCTTTTGCCAAAAAAACAAAAAAGCCGCTTGTGCGGCTTTTTTATTTGTTGATTGATTAGTTGTTGGTGATGATAACCAACGCAACGGTAAGAAGAACTACCAGAGCGGAAACAACAATGGTCAACTTAGAGAGCAACTTATCGATAGAAGAGCCCTTGGTTTTGCCAAAAAAGGTTTCTGCACCGCCGGCAATGGTACCGGAGAGACGAGAGTCCTTAGAAGATTGGAAAAGAACCATAACTGTCAGTGCAACAGACAGCACGATCAGGATAATACCCAAAGCGAGTTCCATAATTTTATACCTCCAATAAACATTTCAAGCCCAATTTGATATGGGGCAATAATCACTTTTCATATTATAGCATATTTCTTTTGAAATTGCAATAGTTTTTTTGATTTTTATCTTATTTTTTTAGATATTTATGGAGAAACCGTTAAAACCTTGAGGGCGTTTGAAATTTGGCTGACGGTATCTGATGCGAGCATTGAAACAGCGCCTTGCGCTTGCTGTGCCAATTCTCCCGCCACCCCTGCAAGATATGCACCTGCGGCAACCGTGAGCGCGTTTGCAGAAAGATAACCGCAAAGGCCTGCAAGAATGCCCGCAAGAACGTCACCGCTGCCTGCCGTCGCCATTCCCGCGCCGCCGCGATTACAAAGATACACAGCTTCTCCATCGGTAACCGCCGTGCAACATCCCTTAAGGAGCAGGATCACGCCGTATTCCTTGGCAAAGGCCTTGGCACAAGAAATGGGATCTGCTTCAATTTGCTCTATCGAAAGGCCGGAGAGGCGCGAGAACTCCATCAGGTGCGGTGTGAGAATGACAGGTGCTTTTGCATCCTTCAAAATTGAAAGATCCATTGTTGTAAGCGTGTTCAAGCCATCGGCATCA
>JAGBSQ010000250.1 GCA_017631775.1 Clostridia bacterium
AGCGAAGAAAACCGCGATACGGTTTTCGTAGTCGAAGTTTTGTTGAGGGAGTGAGCCGCAGGCGACGATCCGATCCAAAACCGAGGAGCGAATGCGACGAAGGGATATGGCAACGAGTTTGGGTAGCTTGCTACAGCAAATGTAACATTCCGCTGGCAAGCCACCGAAATTTTGAGCCATATCCTGCTTCGGCTAAAGCCTCGCACTTTTGCTCCGTTATTCACTCCGCAAAAGTTCGACTACGGGCTTCGCCCTGCGCTCAGAATGACATACGGAAAGAGAATTTTGTTTTCACCCGTAGAAATTTATTCCTTTTGAATACAATAAAGAAAGGACTTCGCTATGAAATACATCCCCTATGTGAATATAAAACAAGGCTCGGCATCGATTTGCCGATTTTCGAACGGTAACACGTTGCCGCTTGTGCAACGTCCTTTTGGTATGGCACCCTTCTGCCTGCAATCGGATGCGGGCGGTGGCCGTTGGTTCTTCCACCCCGAACATCCTTGTACCGAGGGCATCCGCCTGACCCATCAGCCAAGCCCTTGGCTTGGAGAATACGCCACATTTTTGATGATTCCGCAAAATGACGTCATCTCCAACAACGCGCCCGGTGCGTGGTCGGGGTACCGTCCGCGTGAGTCGGTCTTTCGTCCCGACTATCTCAAGGTGACCTTCCTTCGTTCTAACTGCACCTTTGAACTCACGCCTACCGAACGCGGCGGTGCAGTTCGTTTGACTTTTCACGATGACCGCGCATCCGTTCTTTCTTTTCTGCCCGTCACGGGCAATTATGCCTACCGCTACGACGCCGCGACGCACACGCTCATTGGCACAAACGATGCCACAGGCTCGGGTGTGGCTGTCAATTTCAAATCTTATCTTGCGGTCAAGTTCCTTGGCGACGTTGTCGACGATGAAAAGGTCATCATTCAAAGCGGCAAGCACACCACAAACACACATATTCCGCTCAAAAGCCGCGTGGTGGAAGCGCGCATCGGTTTTTCCTACATCAGCGAAGAAATGGCACTCTCTGTCATCGACCGCGAATGCGGTGACCGCTCTTTTGACGAAATTCGTCAAGAAAGCGAGGACGTATGGGAAGAAAAGCTCTCTCGTATCGAGGTTGAAACCGAGACAGAGGAGGAAACGAAAACCTTCTACTCCTGCTTGTGGCGCACCTTCCTCTTCCCGCAAAAGGCTTACGAATTGGATGCCGACGGAAAACCCATCCATTACGTTCCTGCCACGGGCGAGGTCAAGTCGGGCGTTCGCTACACGAATAACGGTTTTTGGGATACAAGTCGCACGGTCTATCCCCTCTTTACACTCACCGCACGAGAGGAATTTGCCGAGATGCTCGACGGCTTTGTGAACGACTACAAGGAAAGCGGTTGGCTGCCCCGTGGGCTTGGTCTTGGTGAAATCGGTTGTATGCCGAGCACTCTCATCGACGGTGTCATTGCTTGCGCCGCCGTCAACGGCATTGGCAAAAAAGAAACACTGGAAACCGCCCTTGAGGGTATGCTTCACCACGCAAATAACGAGAGTGAAAACCCCATTTACGGGCGCAACGGTGCGCTTTCTTATTGCAAATATGGATACGTGCCTCGCGACGAGCAACGCGAGTCTGTCAACCTAACACTCGATGCCGCCTATGGCGATTGGTGCATTGCCACCGTTGCAAAGATTCTCGGACGCGACGACATCGTTGACGAATATATGGCACGTTCCAAAAACTATAAAAACCTCTTTGACCCCGAAACAGGCTTTATGCGCGGTCGCGACACCGAGGGCAAGATGGCAGAAAACTTTGACCCCTGCACCTGGGGCGGTGAATACACCGAGGGTTCCGCTTGGCAGAACTCGATGTTCGTGCCCCACGATGTGGAAGGTCTTGCCGCGCTCTACGGTGGCAAAGAAGCCTTCCTTGCCAAGCTCGACGAGCTCTTTGCAACCCCTCCGCGCTATCGCGTATTCGGATACGGAAACGAGATTCACGAAATGACCGAAATGGCTTCTGCTGACTTTGGTCAGTGCGCCATCTCCAATCAGCCCTCTTTCCATCTGCCCTTCCTCTATGCCGCCCTTGGCGAACAAGAAAAAACCGACTACTGGGTCACCAAGCTCTGCCGTGAGGCATTCTCATGGCGCAACGACGGATTCCCCGGTGACGAGGACAACGGCACTACCTCCGCGTGGTACGTCCTCGCCTCTCTCGGCATGTACCCCCTTTGCCCCGGCAAAAAGGATATGATAAAATGCAAACCGCAGGTGAAAAGTTTTAAAATTAGACAGTAAGGAAATGTGGGGGAACTTCTTTCGAGAAGTTCCCCACACAGACTGTAGACCAAATCAAAGCCGTTTGTAGAAAATCACGACTGGTTTTGTGTATGTCTAAGCCTTTTGTTTATTATCGATTTGAAGCGACACTAACGTTAGCCTCCCTCCGAGAGGGAGGTGGCATTTTCGCAAGAAAATGACGGAAGGAGCCTTCCGTGCACAAAAAATGCTCTTTGTTTGAGATTAAGAAGCCTTAGTTACGCGTTCTCCTTCCACCGCTATCGCGGTCCCCCTCCCTCTCGGAGGGAGGTTAAAAGAGCACTTCTCTTCCTTTGTGCAAATTGCTATTTTGGGCTCTTCTTGTCTACAGTCTGATGTGGGGGAAACTTCTTGCAAGAAGTTTCCCCCACATAAACGCGTCCTTATAATACCTTACTCAAAAACTCCTTGGCGCGAGGGGTTTGAGGATTGTTGAAGAACTCTGCAGGAGGAGCATCCTCGGCGATGATGCCGCC
>JAGBSQ010000030.1 GCA_017631775.1 Clostridia bacterium
CTTTGTTTATGAGGAAATATTCCTGCTCTGCACCAACCGAGGTGTTTACTCGCGTTGCAGTCGTATCGCCAAAGAGCGCGAGAATTCTGAGCGCTTGCTCGCTTATTGCATCCATCGAGCGCAAAAGAGGTGTTTTGGAGTCAAGTGCCTCACCCGTGTAAGAGCAGAACGCTGTGGGAATATACAGCGTACCATCCTTTACAAAGGCATAGGAAGCCGGGTCCCACGCGGTGTAGCCTCTTGCCTCAAAGGTAGCGCGCAGGCCACCGGTGGGGAAAGAAGACGCGTCGGACTCACCTCGGATGAGCTCTTTGCCCGAAAATTCCATAACCACCTTGCAAGGCCCTACGGGGGAGATGAAAGCGTCGTGCTTCTCTGCCGTAACACCTGTGAGAGGTTGGAACCAATGTGTGTAGTGTGTAGCACCCTTCTCTGTTGCCCAATCCTTCATTGCGTTTGCAACAACGTCGGCAATGGAGGGGTCGATGGTTCGGCCGGTTGCAATGGTTTTGGTCAGCGACTTGTAAACCTCACGCGGAAGTCTCTCGCGCATAACGTCATCGTTAAACACCATACAACCAAAAAACTCGGAAATCTTGTTGTCCATATAGAACACCTTTCCTTGATACGCGCGCGCATCAAAATAAAATATGATTTATTATATAATAATATTTTCCATTTGTCAACACAGTTGCAACATTTTTGGCTATCTGTCGATACAAATCGATTTCCCTCTTGACTGTTTTGTGAATTTATGCTATACTGCAAAGGAAGAAAAGAAAGAGAGTGTAAAAAATGAGCGGATTTTTTAAAACAATGTGGAGTCGCGCACGCGCCGAGCATTTGCCCCTTTTGGAAGAGATTGAAAGCTTTGGAGCGGATGGCGAAGAGGTCATTTACCGATTGCTGTGCGAAGAGTTTGAATGTGTCATTCGCAACGTCGCGGTTCCCCACAAAAATCTCTACCTCGAAAAAGACTTTTTGGTCATTCACAAAAACGTTCCCTTTGTTATCGAGGTCAAAAATTGGAAGGGTGAGATCGGTGTTGAGCCGAACGGCGATTTTTATCAAAACAAGGACAACGGTGTGCATAAAACGCTCAAAAGCCCTGTTGGAACCACAAAACAGTTCATCGACAAGATGCGCAAGTTTTATCATGCCGACACCCCTATTTGCGGCATGGTGATTTTTGCCGAGCCTGAATGCAGACTCACCACCCCCGACGAAATGGAAGGCATTGCCCTTGTAACCCCTCAAAAAGCCATCACATATATCAAAAAACAAGCAAACGCCCTCAAACAAAAGGAGATGTTTGCCGCCCCCGAGCAAATTTTGCATTGCACACGCTTTTACAGCCGCGACAGCGAGTTTTGCAAAGGAATGATTGCCGATTGCTTTTTTGATTGCGACGCGCCCGACGGCTCTGTTGTTCGCATCAACACAAACAGCATTGCATACCTCAGTGTAGAGACGCGACCTCTGAAAATGAAGGACAAGCTTTTTATCACCTACACCAATGGAGCCAGCGGCGTTTTTTACAACCGTGACACGGTTTTTGATGTTGTTTGCCTTGATGGAACCTGCCAAAAAATCGCGCTCCACCGCGTAAGACATATTGTTTTTTGATGATGAAAAAGTATACAATTCAAAGCTACGTGCCCGAAGAAAACCTACTCACGGGCAAAGATGCACGCTTTTGTCGCACCGCGTTTGAGGACGCGTTTGTGTTAGACGTACACACCTCTCCCACCGTTATCGCCTCTTGCAAGGGGAATGATAAAACAGAGCTTTCCATGGCACAAGCCGCAAGCCTTTTAACTATTTTCAAGGGCGACAAAGAGGTCTTGATTCTCCCCCACCCCACCGGTGGAAGCCTCCTGGTCTACCCTACTTGGCCGCACCTCGAAATGACTCTTGCATTCCTTGTAAAAGAATGCGCCGAGGAGGTAGAAAAAGCCTATCAAAACGCGCAACGTCATGCGTTTTCGGTGGTTTTCACACCCGATGGCGAACCCCAAAACCCAAGCCTTGAAACCAAACTTTGTGTGCTTAATTTTTACATGAAGCAGCTCTTCCCCGAAGGGCACCAAGTCAACGTAGCGGCGCAAATTTTAATGCTTGCAAACCTGCTTGGTTGCCGCTTGCACGAAATGTCTGCCTCGCGTGTAAACATCACCCTTGATGAGCGTGAGGCACAAACCATGAGCGCTTACCTTGCTTGCACCTTTATGACCATGCGCCGCCACTCCGGCGAGGTTGCGGCAAGCGTTGAGGGAGACCAAAACCCTGCAATTTTAACACACGTAGAGCAAGAATACGGCATTTGCATTCAACAAACCGCAAAGAAAAGATTTGAAAAAGACGCCACGAGAGAAGCGTTCCAAAGCCAAGAAGCCGCGCCCTTCAAATCTCACCCGGCCTTCAAAAATTATAAAACCGAAGAGGGCGACACCGTCCGCCACATTCACATTCCCCTGCGCAAAAAGGCAACTCTTTCCTCTTTTGCAAGCATCGGCGGCGAGAGCGAGATCCTTTTGTCTCTCTTCCCTCTTTCATAAAAATCAATTTCAAAAAACAAAAAATCACCCATGGAAAAACCACGGGTGATTTTCTTTTTTTACGTCATAAAAAACGTGAACATAGCGTCAATAAAGCCTAATATGTCGGGCATAAAGCGGCAAATCAAACCCACAACCACAGGGACTAAAACCACTGTGAGAACAACGTAAAGCCAGGTAGAACCCTTTTGGCTAAAGCGGTTCTCTGCACGGTATTTCAGATCCTCGGGAATGTAAAAATGATCTCTTGTAAAATCAATTTTGTAGGTTGCATCTCTTCCCTTTTCCAAAAGAAATGCTTGCTCTTCGCGGCAAAAGACTACCTTGCGCAAGAACGCGCTCTTGGTAAGTTCGCGACGAACCACCGTGCTGCGAAAGAGCCCGGTATCAAACAACGTCACCGCACTTTGGGGGTCAAAAGCCTCTTTTTCGCACAACGTCCTTACAAAAGAGCCAACAACGCGGCGGCAAAAGAAGGTTGCAATCGAGGCGATAATAATGCCCCAAATCAGCGCAGGGATCATTTTATTTACAACGTCAAGTGTTCTTTCGGTAATGGAGAAGTTGTCATACGCTCCAAAACGAACGGTAAAGTAGGTTTCTTTAAAGTAATTTACAAGCTCGCCAAGGGTCGAATTTTGATACCATGTAGCGATTTTCTCCCAAAAAGAGGCATCTTGGGAGAGTAAAAAAACAGGAACGGTATTGTACATTATAACTCTCCTTTCGAGTTTTGAAACGGAGGAAAATTACTTTTTAATAACGTCAAGACCAATGTACTTGCGAAGAACCTCGGGAACGGTTACACTACCGTCAGCGTTTTGATTTTGCTCTACAAGTGCGGGGAAAATACGGCTGGTAGCAAGGCCGGAACCGTTGAGCGTGTGTACGAATTCCATCTTACCGTTGTCGCGTTTTACGCGCATCATACCGCGTCTTGCTTGGTAGTCACGGGCGTTGGAAACAGAGGAAACCTCTTTGTATCCGTTCATCGAGGGAATATTGATCTCGATGTCATAGGTGCGCGCCATGGAAGCGGAGCAGTCTTCAGCAGCAAGCTTAACGGTGCGGAAGTGGAAGCCAAGACCCTTAACAAGGCCTTCAGCGTTTGCAACGAGCTCTTCAAATGCCTCGTCGCTCTTCTCGGGCAGGGTGTATTGTACCATTTCAACCTTGTTAAATTGGTGTCCGCGAACCATGCCGCGCTCGTCAGCGCGATAAGAACCTGCCTCACGGCGGAAGCAAGGAGTATAAGAAATATACTTTTTGGGCAGATCAGCCTCGGTCAAAATCTCGTCACGGTGCAAAGAAACGAGTGCGGTCTCTGCGGTGGGAAGCATAAAGCGACGTCTTTCGTCCTCTGCGGTCTCCATCCAATAAACCTCGTCTTGGAATTTGGGGAATTGACCTGCGGTCAGACCGCATTCATAACCCAACATATGAGGAACAAGCATCAACTGGTAATTATTTCCAGTATGATAATCGATAAAGTAGTTAAGCAGCGCCCACTCAAGACGTGCGCCAATGCCGGAATAGATCCAAAAACCGTTGCCGGAGAGCTTTGTGCCGCGTTTGTAGTCGATAAGACCGAGATCGGTGCAAAGATCTACGTGGTTTTTGAACTCGAAATCAAACTTTCTGGGCTCACCATAGTAGCGCAGAGGCTCGTTGTTCTCTTTTCCACCGGGAAGGAGGTCTTCGTCGGGCAGATTAGGCAGTCCCAGCATAAAGGAGGTCAGTTGTGTTTCGACTTCCTTGAGTCTTTCGTCATCAGCCTTGATTTTTGCACCAAGCTCCTTCATTTCTACAAAAATTGCAGAAACGTCCTTGCCCTCTTTTTTGTATTGAGGAATGAGTTTGTTGGTTTGATTTTGCTTTGCTTTGAGTTGTTCAACCTCGCCAATGATAGCGCGGCGTTCAGCATCCAAGGAAAGGATCATTTCTATATCATTTTTTCCATCTTTTCCTTTTTTTGCCAATCTTGCAATCACTTCTTCGGGATTTTCTTTGATATATTTGATGTCTAACATGGTTTTTCTCCAAAATATTAATCGTTGTCGGCGAAAAAGTCTCCGCCGCAAATGCTCTTAAGGAGCGCTTCAAGGTCGTCATCGTCGCTGTAAGCCAACTCAACAACCTTCTTCTTAGATGTTTTGAGGATGCGAACGCGTCTGCCGAGAACAGAAACTGCGCGATGCTCGAGATCGTGCATATAAGCCTTTCTTTGCTTTGCTTCGCTTGCCTCTTCGGTGTCTACGGGATCGGGGGTATAGTTCATCAAACGAACAGTACGCTCAACGTCGCGAACCGAAAGACCCTTTTCGACAATTTTTGCCGCCAAGGGAGCCATTTGCTCTTCATTTTCGAGACCGAGCAGCGCACGTGCATGACCTGCGGAGAGCTCGCCTCTCTTCAAAAGATCCAAAACCTCATCAGGCAGATCCAAAAGGCGCAAACAGTTGGTAATTGCCGAACGGCTCTTGCCTACTTGCTTTGCAACCTGCTCTTGGGTCAAACCAAAACGCTCAATGAGAGCATCGTATGCAAAGGCTTCTTCCACAGGGTTGAGGTCTTCGCGTTGTACGTTCTCAATAACTGCGATTTGAGCAGCCTTCAGATCGTCGCCATCGAGAATAACTGCGGGAATTTCGCTCAAACCTGCCATTTTGGAGGCTCTCCAGCGGCGTTCACCGGCAATAATTTCGTAATTTCCTTCTAAAAATGCGCTTTCGCGTACAATAATGGGTTGCAGAACGCCAAATTGAGCAATCGAATCGGCCAATTGACCGAGCGCCTCGGGAGAAAATTCCTTTCTGGGCTGATCGCTGCGGGGTTCTACTTGAGAAATGCGCAAATTGGTGGCAGCAGAGGTCTTATCACTTGCCAAAATGTTGTCATCGAGCAAGGAATAAAAGTCGCGGCCGAGTCCACTTCTAGATTTTGCCATGGTTTACCCCCTATTAGATGCGCTCTGCAAGCTCTTTTGCAATATTGAGGTACTCAGTAGCACCTTTGGAGCGCTTTTCGTGGTAGTAAACGGGCAAACCAAAGCTGGGAGCCTCGGAAAGCTTTACATTTCTGGATACAGTGGTCTCAAACAGCTTATCCGCATAGTGCTTTCTGAGCTCGTTGAGAACTTGTGCAGAAAGAATAAGGCGGTTGTTGTACATGGTAATCAGAATACCGGTAACGTTGAGTTCCTTATTATAATGCGATTTGATGCGGCTAATGGTGAACATCAGCTGAGAAAGGCCCTCAAGTGCGAAGAATTCGCATTGCATGGGGATAACAACACCGTTTGCAGCGGTCATAGCGTTAACGGTGAGCATTCCCAAGGAAGGAGGACAGTCAATAATAACGTAATCAAAGCCATCAAGAACGGGAGCAAGCTTGTTTTTGATAACAAATTCGCCATTTTCAACGTCTGCAAGCTCATATTCTGCGCGTGCAAGGGTTGTATTGGTGGGAATAATGCTCAAATTGTCAAATCTGGTCTTGATCATAACGTCTTGAACGGTAGCATCGGTGGTCAAAAGATCAAAAGCAGTCATTTTCAGGCTCTTTTTGATAACGCCAACGCCACTGGTGGCATTTCCTTGGGGGTCAAGGTCGATCATAAGCACTTTATAGCCTAAAACGCCCAAAGAAGCTGCAATATTTACTGCGGAGGTTGTCTTACCAACGCCGCCTTTTTGGTTTGCAAAAGCAATGATTTTTCCCATAAGTAGTAATCCTCTCTTTGTTGTAAATTGTAAAGATGGTGTTTTTTATTATTATACCACGAATTTAGCAAAAATGCAATGATTTTTGCAAAGAAATCTCAAAAATTTTATGTTTCACGTGAAACAAACACAACAAAAACACCCAAACGTTTCACGTGAAACATTCACTTTTCTCACAAAAAGAAAAATAAAAAGTTTCACGTGAAACATCACCTCAAATAAGGTTTTGTTTCACGTGAAACATGCTTTATAACGGTTTTTTAAGAATTGCCGCGTAAGCTCGCGGATATTGTGCAGGAGGCTCTTTTTTGAGTTGAATGACGATCATTCCGCGCGTTTCTACTTGGTTTTCTGCGGTAATAAGCTCTTTTTGCTCGGTTTTGAGTGTTTCTCCGCCTAAAACCTTGATCGCGTTGGTGGCTTCTGTTAATTCTTCTTCATATTTCGCGCCTTTGAGTGCAACCAAACTTCCACCAACCTTCAAATACGGCAAACACAGCTCGCAAAGAACGTTTAAGCGCGCAACAGCTCGGCTGACAACAATATCATACTTACCAAGCGCTTTTCTGAGTTTTAAGTCTTCAGCACGGCCGGAAACCCCATTTAAGTTGGATAATTGCAGGATTTCTGCGCTTTTTTGCACAAAATCTATCTTTTTGGCGGTACTGTCGAGCGCGGTGATCTTTAAATCGGGGCGCATGATAGCAAGCGGAATAGACGGAAAGCCGGGTCCGCATCCCAAATCAAGCACACGAGCACCCTCGGGAATGAGATGCATCGCCAAAAGTGAGTCGATATAGTGTTTATCAACCACACCGATCGGTTCGCGAATGGCGGTAAGGTTTGTGTGCGCGTTTACCTCAAGCAAATGCTCGGTAAAGCGGTAAAACTGTTGCATTTGTGTCTCGCTGGGCTCTAAAATGCCGTTTTTGGCTGACGCAAAGGCAAAAATCTGCGAAAAAGTAGTAAAATCCAAGGTTAAACCTCACTTCATTTCTAAATAGATCATCAAAACGGTAATATCTGCAGGGTTAACACCGCTAACGCGTGCGGCTTGTCCGAGTGTTTTTGGGCGAATAGATGAAAGCTTTTGCGCGGCTTCGAGGCGCAAACCTTTAATTTGCTTGTAATCGATGTCATCGGGGAGTAATTTTGCCTCGAATTTCTTTTGTCTTTCAACGTCGGCTATCTGGCGGTCGGTGTAACCCTTGTATTTTGTGTCGGTTTCCACCGAAAGACGTACGGAATAAGGCAAATTGGGGCGATTTGCATCAATTTCCGCAAGCAAATCGTAGGTAACCGCAGGTCTGCGCAAAAGATTTGCCAAAGAGGATCCGGATTTGAGGGGTGTCTCGCCAATGCGCTCCAAAAGCGGGTTTGCAAGTGCGGGAGATACAAAAGTTTCTTCAAGACGTGCTTTTTCGGCCTCTTGAGCCTCTTTTTTGGCTAAAAACGCTTGATAACGGTCTTCATCAATGAGTCCTGCCTCGTATCCAATGGGAGTGAGGCGCAAATCGGCGTTGTCTTGGCGCAAAAGCAGACGGTATTCCGAGCGCGAGGTCATCATACGGTAAGGCTCGTTGGTTCCTTTGGTGACGAGATCGTCAATTAAGGTGCCAATATAGCTGCCAGAGCGCGGTAGTATAATAGAAGGAAGGTTTTTGACGCGTCTTGCGGCGTTGATGCCGGCAACAAGGCCTTGTGCAGCGGCTTCCTCGTATCCCGAGGTGCCGTTGAACTGTCCTGCGCCAAAAAGTCCTTTGATGTGCTTAAATTCGAGGGTAGCATCCATTTGCAAGGGGTCAGCGCAGTCATATTCAATGGCATAGGCGTAGCGCATGATCTCTGCCTCTTCAAATCCGGGCAAGGAGTGCAGCATTTCGACCTGCACGTCGGTGGGGAGAGAGGTAGAGAAGCCTTGCAGATAGATTTCCGAGGTATCCGCGCCCATCGGCTCTACAAACAGCTGATGTCGCTCTTTATCGGCAAAGCGAACGAGCTTGTCCTCAATCGAGGGGCAATAACGCGGTCCTGTGCCGTGGATCTTGCCGGAGTAGAGTGCGCTGCGCGTGATGTTGTCTCTGATGATGCGGTGGGTCTCGGAGTTGGTATAAACGATGTGACAGCTGATCTGTTCAAAATCTTTAAAGAAGTCCTCGGCGTGGAGAGAGGAATAGGGAAGAATAAATTCGTCACCGGGTTGCTCTTCCAGCACCGAAAAATCAATACTCTCGCGCTTGATGCGAGCAGGTGTGCCGGTCTTAAAGCGAAGGAGCTTGACGCCAATTTCTTCAAGAGAGGCAGAGAGACCCTTGGCGGGAAGGAAGCCGTCGGGGCCTGCTTCATAGGAGACGTCGCCCACAAAAATGGCGCTCTCAAGGTATGTGCCGGTGGCAATAATAACGGCATCGCAATCCCATCTTTCGCCCAAACGTGTCTTGACACCCGAGACAAAAGTTGCTATCGAATTGCTGTCATTTTGCGAATTCGCATTACATTCGTCAAGAGACGAGACAAATATTGCGGTTATCTC
>JAGBSQ010000251.1 GCA_017631775.1 Clostridia bacterium
AGCTGAATGCGATGGCATAACTTACGACATCTTTAAGAAGCTTGATTAATAGTATTCTTCCTGCAATTCCGGATTTGCCCATTGAAGATACCGAAGACGGAGACATTTTGGCACCGTGTGAGATCAAGATTTTTTCAAATGCCCAAAATGTAGAAAATTGCGAACTATATGCTGTTTTCCCTTATGAGCTGTATGGACTGGGGAAAGATGGATTGGATATTGCCCGTCGTACCTACGATAAACGCGCTTATCGCCATGCCGGTGGCTGGAGTCAAGATCCTGTCGATGCTGCTTTACTTGGTTTAGAATCGGAAGTGGCAGCGCATTTGACCCGTCAAAGCGGAATGACCGATAAACGCGCGCTGTTTCCCGCATTTTGGGGACCTAATTTCGATGAAACTCCGGATCAAGACCATGGAGGAATGACGTCGCTTGGTTTAATGTTTGCATTGCTTCATACTAACGGAAATGAATATACCGCCTTTCCTGCATGGCCTAAAAAGTGGAATGTGGAATTTCGTTTGCCCTTAAAGCGCGGTGTTTATATTTACGGTAAACAAACTGACGGTCAGCGTACAGTTTGGGAAGAGTACCTATAAGATATATAAAAATGACAAAAGTTGCATTTTTGTATTATGAGCCCAACAAGAAAAGAGATCACCAACGGTGGTCTCTTTTCTTGTTTCCTCTTTTCCCCCGCTGCACCCGAACGCTCCACCCTCCGCGCCCAAAGGGCGCGAACAAAACGAGAGCCGCAAGGCTCGAAGTTTGTCGCATGGTTCGAGTCCTTTATAATAATGAAGAAAAACATTCTCTCGTGAACTCCCCCGAGTGGGGAATGGCATATTGAAAAAACGGATAAAAAACATCATTTTATAGTGAACGACACAAAAGATTTTTCAACCAAATTGACAGGTAACGGTTCCCAAAATGTGAATTGCTTTATTGATACGCTCTGCTCCAAAGTTGAGAAAAACCAATAAAAATATGCCAAAAACGCATACACGTATGCAAAAAACGCAAAAAAGAGAACCGTAACGGTTCTCTTTTCGTTTTTATTTAGGCTTCTGTTTCGACTTCTTCGAGGTTTACGGGTTCATCGTCTTGGGGAAGGGAACCGCACTCAGCGAGCTTTTGGCGAACGCGCTTGTTGTGGTTTGCGCATTCGATCCAAGTTCTTGCTTCCTTAACGCAGTATGCGTGCTTGTGCTCAAAGCACCAAATAATTTGGCAAACGGTGTTGTAATTCTTATCGCTTTCGGGAACAACCGAATTCAGCTCGATCATTGCATTGAGAACGTTTAAAACGTTTTGGTAGTAAGCGATTTCTACTTGCAGTTGGTCTTCAATAATGATCTTTGCAGCTTCAAAATCAACAAGCGCAATGGCATAATCGTCCTCGCATTTTGCAATTTCTTCGGCATTTTTGGCGGGGCGTTTTTTAATCTTTGCTTTTGCAATCAAACGTGCAATCAAGGTTAAAACAAAGGTTGCGCCAACAACCGTCAGCACTGCGGGAATGGTTGTAAGGGAAAGCAAAAGGGTAACAATGACAGAAACTACAAGGGAGATGATACCTGCGATCCAGGTTGCGCGGCGGAGCTGCTTCTTTTTATCATCGGCATCGATTTTCTTTTGCGCTGCCAGGTTTTCCTCGGCGATCTTAAGGGCGGCAAGCTCTTCGCAAGTTTCAATGCGAGGCTCGAGTTGACCGGGGAGATTTGCAAGGATCTTTTCGCAACGGTATTGTGCAAGCAGTTCAGACCTCAGTCTGCGCAGCTTTTTGAGTTCACAAACAAAAAACATATGTAAGTCCTCCGATTATTGATATTTTCATTATAGCATACGGCATTTTATAAGTCAATACTTTTTTCAGACAATTCCTATTCGACATAAGAAAATCATTGCTTTCGCCAAAAAATTCACATAATAGTCTTGATTTTGCTCTATTTATAGTATATAATTAACTATGTATATGTAAATTGGCAAAGTGTTTTTTGCCGAAGGGAGAACATTATGGATAGAGTTAGCAAACACAATTATTATTTGGATATTGCACAAACGGTTGCCGAGCGTTCTACTTGCTTGCGCAAGATGTACGGGGCAATTATCGTTAAGAATGATTCCATTATTTCTACGGGATACAACGGTGCTCCTCGCGGACGTAAAAACTGCTCCGACGTTGGTAGCTGCATGAGAGACAAGCTGAACATTCCTCGCGGCGAGAGATACGAGCTTTGCCGTTCGGTTCATGCAGAGGCAAATGCGATTATTGCCGCTTCTCGCGATCAAATGCTTGGTGCAACTCTTTATATGGTCAGCGTGAATGCAAAGACGCACGAATTGGAGCCCGGTACCTCCTCTTGCATGATGTGCAAGCGTCAGGTTATCAATGCAGGTATTTCGACGGTTGTCATTCGCGACGATAAGGAAAACTTCCGTGTTATCGACGTAAACGATTGGATCGAAAACGACGATTCGCTCAGCGGAGTATTTGGATATTAAGAGAGGCCCCTATGAAAAGAATTATTTCCACAGTGCTTTTGTGTGCCGTTTTGTTGCTTTGCTGTGCTTGCACTCCGGCGCTGAAAAAAGAAGAGAACGGTGGCTTCCGCAACCCTCAAACCGATATTTGCTACTATCCTGCACCCCTCAACTATTATGCAAAGCCTTACGGCGAGGAGCCTTATGCGCGCATCAAGCTTGAGAACGGCGGTGAGGACGTTCTGCTTTATCCCATCGAGGGGGCAGATCCTGAGAAATATCTTGTAAGCGACGGTTACACCGTTTACTGTGCCGTCGGTGCAGAGCTTCCCGAGCTTTCGGGTCTGTCTTGTGTTCGCGTTGGTATTTACGATACGCAGGTGTCTTCCAACGACGGCAACGTTACCGCAGCGGCTGAAATTGCCGCTCTCAAGGAGCTGTACGCTACGGGCGCGTTTACCTCTTTGAACAACGTCGGTCTTTACATTACCGATACTACAAATTGGTATGATCTTCACTTCTTTGGTGACGGCGCGTACAAGGGCGTTTATTATCAGCTCAAGTACGGTGTGTTTGATGAGGACGTTATCATCACCGAGCTTGTAGAAAAGGACGCCAACGGTCACTATATCGATATTTACCCCGGTGTTCCTTACGAAATCATAACAGAGGTTTACGAGGGTAAGGAATATACCGTTGCTAAGTACAACTTTGGCAAAGAGATTATGTGTGACATGACAACGGGCAACTGCTATATGATCGAAGATAGCCTGCTTTCGTACGTCACTCCCACAGGTGAATAAAATGACGGTTGAAAAACTGACTGCTTCGCATCTTGGTGCGGTAGCAGAGCTGGAAGCCTTGTGCTTTGCTGACCCGTGGAGCGAG
>JAGBSQ010000252.1 GCA_017631775.1 Clostridia bacterium
CATGTTAACGATCTTAACAGAAGCGATATCGCCTACTGCATATTGGGACTTGAAGATGTTCCAAGGATTGGACTCTTCGGTCTTGTAGCCGAGGGAGATTCTCTTCTTTTCGGGATCGAAGCTCTTTACGAATACGTCGAGCTCGTCGCCAACAGAAACAACTTCTGCAGGGTTCTTAACGCGCTTCCAAGAGAGCTCGGTGAGATGTACCATACCGTCAACACCGCCGAGGTCAACAAATGCGCCAAAGCTGGTCAGGCTCTTAACGGTACCGTGGTAAGCCTTGCCTACCTCGATGTTTGCCCAGAAGTCAGCCTCTTGTGCACGACGCTCTTCGCGTTGAACAACACGAATGGAACCAACAGCCTTTTTGGGAGCCTTGATTTCGATAACCTTGAAGGAAACGGTTTGGCCTACAAGAGTGGAGAGATCGCCATCCTTCGGAACGCCGGTTTGGGATGCGGGAACGAAGATGCGGTTAGCATTGCAAAGAATTACAACACCGCCACGAACAGCCTCGGTTACCTTGCCCTCGAGAACGGTCTTGTTCTCGCAAGCGTCTACTACGTTTTGCCAATTCTTATCGGCATCTGCTCTCTTCTTGGAGAGCTCTGCAACGCCTTCGATGTCGCTGACACGAATGACGAAGCCTGTGACTTGGTCGCCGTTTTTGAAGTTCTCAGTCAGCTTAAAAGCGGGATCGTCAGTGATCTGTTCCGCTTTAATGTAGCCGGTTACGCCCGCACTGAGGTCCAACTGAAGCTCAGCATCGGAAACGTGAGTAACTGTTCCGGTAACGACATCTCCTGTATTTAAAGTTAAGCATTGCGATTCAAGCATTTCTTCGAAATTTTCTTTGATAATTTCGCTCATGGTTTTATATACCTCCTGTATTTCCTCGCCGGGCGTTGATGCCCCTGCGACGATTCCAATGTAGTTAGATGCGGCAAAGCGAGATACATCCAATTCCGATGCCTCGGCGATCCACACCGTGTTGCCGCATGCCTCGCGGCAAATTTCTGCAAGCTTTGCGGTGTTGGCGCTCTCGCGACCTCCCACCACAACGATGCCATCGCACCGTGCTGCAAGCTCCCGAGCGCGGCTCTGCCGCTCTTCGGTCACACTGCATATTGTACCAAAAATTTTGGCATTTGTATATAGTTTTTTTATAATCTTTTCAGTTTTGTTCCATTTGCACAAATTTTGCGTTGTTTGAGCCGCTAAAATGGGGATTTTGCCGTCATTTTTTTGCTCGTTTCGGCACAAAATTGCCTCTTCCATCTCCTCAGGCGTGCCAAAGACGTATTTTTCGCCTTTTGCCCTACTCATCACGCCCTTGACCTCGGGGTGATCTTTATCGCCCAAAAGCAGGAAAAATTCCTCTTGGGGGTTGGTGGAGAGTGCGATCTTTTGCACCTTTTGCACAAACGGGCAGGTGCAATCGACCATGGTGAAATGGGGATTTTTTGCGGCAATCTCCTTCAGCTTTTCTTCGGTTTCGAGCAGAATGCCGTGGGCGCGAATGATGAGCGCAAAGGGATGTGCGGCAGATGCTTGCTCTGCCCTTTTGATTGCCTCGGCTTCATCGATGGCAAAAATGCCGCGTTCCTCTTGGGAACGAACGTAGCCTTCGTTATGGATCAGCGGCCCCAGTGTGCAGACGGTTCCGCCTGCGGGAAGGTTTTTTGCAACCCTTTCGAGTGCTTCAACCGCTCGCTTTACACCAAAGCAAAAGCCTGCGTGCTCGGCAACTTCTATCTTTTTGGAAAAGCTCATGCCTCGGTCTTTTCCTTAATGAGCTTAATAATACCTGCGGTGCACTCCTCGGGAGTCAATCCGGAGTTATCAAAGAGTGTTGCATCGGGAGCGGCAACTGCGGGAGCAACTGCACGCGTGCTATCATTGCGGTCACGCTCGATCATATCGGCAAGCACTTCCTCATAGGTAACGTTCATTCCCTTAGCAACCAATTCAGCATGGCGGCGCATAGCGCGGCACTCGTTGGATGCGGTCAAAAAGATCTTGACGTTTGCATCGGGGAGAATGACAGTTCCGATATCGCGGCCGTCCATAATGACGCTATTCTCGCGTGCGATCTTTCTTTGGGTCTCCAAAAGGAAGGCGCGAACTGCGGGAATGGCAGAAACGTCCGACGCATACATCGACATTTCGGGTGTGCGAATGCGGTCACCGAGATCCTCGCCGTTGAGGCAAACGATCTGACGTCCGTTTTCATATTTGAGCTCAACCGAAATTTCGGGAAGAAGTGCAGCAACACCCTCGGGATCCTTGGGATTGACGTTGCGAGAGCGCACAAAGTAGCCAACTGTGCGATAGAGCGCTCCGGTATCTACATATATAATACCTAACTCACGAGCCACTGCCTTTGCAACTGTGGATTTACCTGCCCCACTGGGACCGTCAATAGCAATTTGAATCATAGTGCTTTTTCCTTTTCTTAAATGAATTTTATCCCCACGCGGCGGAGGTACCCGCTACCGTGGCGGTGGAAAATGCGATTTGCAGATTGAAGCCGCCCGTATAGGCGTCAACATCTAAAACCTCGCCTGCAAAGTAAAGTCCTTCAACAAGCTTGGATTGCATCGTTTTGGGGTCTACCTCCTTAACGCTGACACCGCCACGTGTGACGATGGCCTCCTCGATGGGACGGAATCCGGTGAGCTTGACGCGAATGCCCTTGAGCACGCGCACCATTGTTTCGCGTTCCTCGCGTGTAATGGAGTTGACCTTTTTGCGCGGATCGATGCCGCACAACCCAATATAGGGAGCGATCATCTTTTGCGGCAGGAGATCATCAAGCGCATTGATGAGATCGCGGTTTTGATATTTTGAAAAATCCGAAAGGATGCGCGCATCCAGCGTTTTTTCATCAAGTGCAGGTTTGAGGTCGATATAAGCCTCGTATTTGCCGGGTGCAATGTCGGAAAGATGCGCCGACGCCGAAAGCACCAGGGGGCCTGTCAAGCCGTAATGTGTAAAGAGCATTTCTCCAAAATCCTCGTAAACAGCCTTGCCGGATTGTACAAGCTTGATAGTAAGCGACACATTTTTGAGCGACAAGCCTTGCAGAGATGCGCAAAGCTTTCCCTCTGCCACAAGCGGCACAAGAGAGGGGTGAAGCGGTGTAACCGTGTGCCCTGCCTCGGTGGCAAAGCGGTAACCGTCGCCATCGGAGCCGGTCATCGAATAGGAGCGACCGCCCGTGCAAATGATAACGGCGTCGAATTCTTCTTCGGTTTCACCGTAACGAATGCCGCAAACGCGACCTTCTTCGATCATCAAACCGCGCACACGGCGGTGAACGATTTGAACGCCTGCCTCACGGCAACGCTTCTCCATAGCAGAAACGATGTCGGTGGCGCGATCGGAAACAGGAAAAACACGTTTGCCTCGCTCGGTTTTGAGCGGCACGCCTGCAGCCTCAAAGAATGCCATGGTATCTGCCGTAGAAAAACGGGAGAGAGATGCATACAAAAATCTCGGATTGGTAGGCACGTTTGTAAGGAACTCGTTATTGTCACAGTTGTTGGTAACGTTGCAACGTCCCTTGCCCGTAATGCGGAGCTTTTTGCCCACGCGATCGTTACGTTCAAAAAGCGTTACTTCGGCTCCTGCCTCGGCGGCGGTAACGGCCGCCATCATTCCTGCGGCACCCGCACCAATAACGGCTACGCGACGCACGTCAGTTTCCCTTTTTGTCATAAACGTCATATTGGTCCCAAACCTCTTCAAGAATGCGCAAGCGCTCGCTGACCTCTGCCTCTCGCTCGCGTGCAACGGCAACTACAAGCGCATTGATAATGCTGAGAGGCGCTACCAAGGAATCCACAAAGGACGCCATGTCGCTGTGTGCAATGAGGAGCTGGTCTGCCTTGGCGGCAATGGGAGAAAGATTGCTATCGGTAAGCGCTACCACGTCGGCACCTCTTCCCTTTGCATACTCAACCGCATTGATGATACGGCTGGAATAACGCGGGAAGCTGATGGCGATCATAACGTCGCCCTCGCCGATTTGCATGATTTGCTCGAACATTTCACTGCCCGAGGTGGTTTGCACAAAGCGCACGTTATCAAAAATCATGCGCAAGCTGTAGTTGAGAAAGCCTGCGAGTGTAGAAGAAGAACGAACACCGATGATGTAGATGTTTTTGGCATTTACAATGTTTTTGACCGCCAAAGAAAAGGACTCGTGGTCGATTTCGGTAGCGGTTTGTCTGATTTTTTCAATATCGGAGGCGAGCACTCTTTCAAGAACGTCATCTTCACCGATGAGGCTATTGGTCACCTCAACACGTTGGAAAGACGTCAGACGGTTGCGAATGAGCTTTCTGAGCGCGCGTTGCAGCTCGGGGTAGCCCTCGTAACCAAGCTCGTTGGCAAAACGAACAACCGTAGACTCGGAAACACCTACGATAGTACCCAATTTGGATGCGGTATAGTAGGCCGCTTTGTCATAATGCTCGAGAATGTATGAAGCGATCAGTTTTTGTCCCTTGGAAAAAGAGGACATTCCCTTTTCTATCATTTGAAGCAGATCACCGTTGTGCATGGCAGTTCACTCTCCTTCCCCAAAAATCTTGGAAACATCTTATTAATTATAGCGCAAAAAGGCAAAAATGTCAACCAAAAAACAAAAAATAGCAAAATATTTTTTCGTTTTTTGTACATATTTTTTTCTTTCCATTCATTGACAAGCGCGAGAGTTTGTGATATAATATCCTCGTAAAAAACCTCGTTGCCCCGGCACCAGCAAGTCAATCGGGCAACTCAAATTGGAGGAGCACAATTATGAAAAAGATTTATACCGGAAAGACCAAGGACGTTTATGCACTTGATAACGGAAACGTTATGCTCAAATTTAAGGACGATTGCACCGGCAAAGACGGCGTGTTCGATCCCGGTGAAAACACCGTAGGTCTCACCATTGACGGCATTGGAAAGGCAAATCTTCAAACTTCTGTTTATTACTTTGAGCTTTGCAAAAAAGCAGGCGTTAAGACCCACTACGTAGGTGCTGACGTTGAAAATGCAACTATGGAAGTTCTCCCCGCTACCGTTTTCGGTCACGGACTTGAGGTTATCTGCCGTTTGGTTGCTACCGGTAGCTTTATTCGCAGATACGGCGAATACATTGAAAACGGAACCCGCCTTGAGGGTGGCTACGTTGAGTGCACCTTTAAGAATGACGAAAAGGGCGACCCGCTCGTAACTGCTGAAGGTCTTGCAGCTCTTGGCATTATGGATATGAAGATGTTTGAGAGCATGAAGGAACAAACCCTGAAGATCACCAAGATCGTTGCCGATGACCTTAAGACCATTGGTCTTGACCTTTGGGATATCAAGTTTGAGTTTGGTTACAACAACGGCGAAGTAATCCTGATTGATGAGATCGCTTCCGGCAATATGCGTGTTTACAAGGGCGACACCATCGTTGACCCCGTTGAACTGACAAAGCTCATTCTCAACAGATAATAAATTGTATAAAAAAGCCTCCCTGCTGACTTCTCAGCAGGGAGGCTTTTTTCATTACGGTGCTTTAAATTCGATAATTGCGCAATAGAGTGCTTTGAATTGCGCGTAGGCTTGTTCATTGGAGAACACGGTGCCTCTTGTGAGCACAATCAGCGTATCGGCCGGCAGAACCTGCAGGGCCTCGTAGTACTGATAAAATGCGGTGTCACCCAATCGAATGGGATATTCATCGTATGCTCCGGTAGGCGTTGTACCAAAGCTTTCGGCAAGCGGAACGGAATGCTCTCCTGCCATATGCTGTGCTTCATAAACAGCGGTGTTGACAAGCCAAATGGCACAGTCTCCCGTCATCATATAGGAAGAAAGCTCCTCTAAGCGGTTAGCGTTCTCCCCTTTTGCCATGTGAAATGCGGAGCCGTTAAAGTCGCCCGTTTCGGGATCGGTATAAAGAGCGCGCAGCTCATCTTCGGTATAAAAAGGATAGCTGACAACACCAACGGCAGGGCTGTTTTCGGCAAAGGTCTGTTTGGAAAAGTCCCCAAAAACGCGTTCGACCGCCACAAGCTCCTCGCTTGTCATTGTGTGGGATCCGCCAAAGGTGATGTAAATATCTTTGCTTGGAGTAGTTGCGCACTGTGCAAAGCAAACAATGGCAACAAA